>NZ_JBHVEE010000022.1:0-96720 GCF_042802415.1 Streptomyces sp. NPDC057486
ACTCACCCTCTCGGGCTTTCCTCCGGGCTTTCCCTTCGGTCTTGCGTTTCCGACTCTATCAGACTCTTTCGTGTCCGATTCCCGGTCGAAGCGGGTTCCGCTTTCCAGTTCTTCGCTTTCGCGTTTCCCTTTCCGGCGAGTCCGACTCTATCAGATCCTTTCGGGCCTGATTCCCAGTCAGCGGGGTTTGTCTTCCCGGCTGTTGGGCCGTTCCGACGAGTGAGACTTTAGCGGAATCCTGGGCCCCGACGCTAATCGGGGTCGCGCTCCTTCGAACGCGGATTCCTCATTTCGCAAATGCGCACAGAAAGCTGGGCGACAGATGTCGCTTGCTCGATGTGGTTCCTGCGGAATGGCTGTCCGGGGACCGACCGGAGTCGACACTCACGTCGGACAACCCGGAGAACGTTACGGATGCGGGCGGCTCGTGTCAACCTCCGGCTGACCCGGGGTGGGGTGGAAGGCCAGGCGGTAGTCCCGGGGACTGGTGGCCAGGTGAGTCGCAAAGTGCTGGCGCATGGTGATCTCGCTGCCGAAACCCGTACGGCGGGCCACCTCGGGGAGCGGGAGGTCGGTCCGCTCCAGAAGCTTCTGGGCTGCGGCGATGCGTTGAGTGATCAGCCAGCGCAGCGGCGTGGTGCCCGTGGTCGCCTGGAAGTGGCGGGCGAAGGAACGGGGGGACATGCCGGCGCGGGCGGCAAGGTCGGCCACCGTGTGGGGTTCGGCCAGTCGGGTCAGAGCGAAGGCCCGTACCGCGGCAAGGGTGTCGGCGTCCCGGTCCGTGTGCGGGGTGGGGTGCTCGATGAACTGGGCCTGGGTGCCGGTGCGGAACGGGGCCGTGACCATCGAACGGGCGATCGCCGCTGCGGCTTCGGCGCCATGGGCCGTCCGGACGAGATGGAGGCAGAGGTCGATACCGGCCGCGGTGCCGGCTGACGTCCAGACATTGTCGTCCTGGAGGAAGAGGGCATCCGGGACGACCGTCACCTGAGGGTGGTGGGTGCGGAGGAGGTCGGTGAGGTTCCAGTGGGTGACGGCTTGGCGGCCGTCGAGGATTCCGGCCTGGGCGAGAGTGAAGGCGCCACCGCAGAGTGCGGCTATGGGGGTACCTCGGGTGTGGGCGCGGCGGAGGGCGTCGAGGACCGGCGCGGGAGCGGGGGTCAGGTGGTCGTCCAGGCCGGGGACGACGATCAGGTCGGCGCCGGCCAGCCAGGCGAGGGTGCGGTCCGGGTTGAGGGAGAGGCCGCCGCGCAGCGGGATGGGTGCCTGGTCGGCGGCGGTGCGGCGCAGGTCGAAGAGCGGGACGCCGCGGTCCGTGCGGTCCACGCCCCAGACCTCGGTGATGACCGAGACGTCGAAGGCGCGGATGCCCGGGAACGCGACCAGCGCGATGCGCGAGGGGCTGGAGGAGGGGCGGGGCGGCATGTTGGCAGTAAAGCATCGATCGATGGCTTTTCGACCTCTGGGTGATACCGGTCCGGGGCGGCAGCATCGTTCGTATGGAGATCGCAGAGAACGCAGCGCTGGTCGTGGTGGACGTGCAGGAAGGCTTTGAGGAGGAGGCTCACTGGGGCCCGCGGAACAATCCCGAGGCGGATCGGAACATTGCGGAGCTCATCGACGCCTGGCAGACGAGCGGGCGGCCCGTCGTGTTCGTACGGCATGACTCGACGAAGCCGGACTCGCCGCTGCGGCCCGGCTGCTCGGGGAACGCGTTCAAGGGGTATGTGGAGGAGCGGCGTGGGAAGGGCAGCGGGCCCGAGCTGTTCCTGACGAAGACCGTGAATTCCGCCTTCTACGGCACGCCCGATCTCGGGGCGTGGCTCAGGGAGGGCGGGGTGCGGCAGATCGTGGTGGCCGGGATCCAGACGAACATGTGCGCGGAGACGACGGCGCGGATGGGCGGGAATCTCGGGTACGAGGTGTTCTTCGCGTTCGATGCCACGTACACGTTCGACGGGGTCGGGCCGTGGGGGTGGGCGCTGAGCGCGGACGAGCTGGCGCGGGCCACCGCTGTGTCGCTGCACAGCGGTGGGTTCGCGAAGGTCGTGACCAGCGCGGAGCTGGTGGCTGCCGCCGGGAAGTGAGGATCAGCCGTTGCCCGAGGCCAGCTCGCGGCTGCGGTCGCGGGCTGCTTCGAGGGCGGCGATCAGGGCGGCGCGTACGCCGTGGTTCTCCAGCTCCCGGATGGCACTGATGGTGGTGCCGGCCGGGCTGGTGACGGCTTCGCGGAGCTTGACCGGATGTTCGCCACTGTCCCGGAGCATCACCGCCGCACCGATGGCGGCTTGCACGATCAGGTCGTGGGCCTGGGCGCGCGGCAGGCCGAGCAGGATGCCCGCGTCGGTCATCGCCTCGACGAGGAAGTAGAAGTACGCGGGTCCCGAGCCGGACAGTGCGGTCGCGGCGTCCTGCTGGGACTCGGGGACGCGGAGGGTCTTGCCCACACCGCCGAAGATCGCCTCGGCGGTGGCGAGATGTTCGGTGGTGGCGTGGCTGCCCGCCGAGATGACGGACATGCCCTCGTCGACGAGGACAGGGGTGTTCGGCATGACCCGTACGACCGGAGTCCTCGCGGCGAGGCGGTCCTCGATGAAGGCGGTGGTGATACCGGCGGCGGCGCTGATGACCAGCCGGTCGGCCGTGAGATGGGGGGTGAGTTCGTCGAGGAGCCGGCCCATGTCCTGGGGCTTGACCGCGAGGATGAGGACGTCGGCGCGCTTGGCGGCTTCGGCGTTGGTGACGGACTCGACGCCGTAACGGGTACGGAGTTCCTCGGCACGCTCGGAGCGGCGGGCGGTGACCAGCAGATCGGCCGGGCGCCAGCCCGCCCGGATCATTCCGCTGAGCAGGGCCTCGCCGATCTTGCCGGTGCCGAGGACTGCGACTGTCTGGGTCATGCGGTTCACCCTCCGGACGGTGCGGTGGTACGCGGTTCTGGTGGTGCGTCGTCGCCGCCATCCTCGCACCGGCACGTCAGGTGGTGCGGCGGCGGAGGGTGGCTGCGCCGAGGGCGAGCACGAGGAGGGCGCAGCCCGAGACGATCAGGACGTCGCGGACGAAGTTGCCGGTGACCTCGGTGTGGTGGAGGACTTCGTTCATGCCGTCGACCGCGTACGACATGGGCAGAACGTTCGAGATCGCTTCGAGGGCGGGTGCCATCCGGTCGCGCGCGATGAACAGTCCGCAGAGCAGGAGCTGCGGGAAGATCACGGCCGGCATGAACTGGACGGCCTGGAACTCGGACGCGGCGAAGGCCGAGACGAAGAGGCCGAGGGCCGTGCCGAGCAGGGCGTCGAGCAGGGCTACGAGGAGCAGTAGCCAGGGGGAGCCGACCACATCGAGACCGAGCACCCACACCGAGAGCGCGGTGGCCAGGAGGGACTGGAGGATCGCGACGGCGCCGAACGCGAGGGCGTAGCCGGCGATCAGATCGCCCTTGCCGAGCGGCATGGTGAGGAGGCGTTCCAGGGTGCCCGAGGTGCGTTCGCGGAGGGTGGCGATCGAGGTCACCAGGAACATCGTGATCAGCGGGAAGATGCCGAGGAGCGAGGCACCGATGGCATCGAAGGTCCGTGGGCTGCCGTCGAAGACGTACCGGAGCAGCGTGATCAACACGACCGGGACGAGGAGCAGCAGCGCGACGGTGCGGGGGTCATGGGTCAGCTGGCGCAGGACGCGGGCGGCGGTGGCGAGGGTGCGGGCGGGGCTGAGGGCCTGGGGTCCGGGCCGGTCGCGGCCGCCGGTGGGGGCCTGCGGGATGACGGTGGCCTGCTGCGGCGTGTTGGCCGTGCTCATCGGACGTTCTCCTGAGAAGTGGCGGCCTCGTCGACCAGGTGGAGGAAGGCTTCTTCGACGGTGGCGGTCCGGGCGTGGGTGCGCAGTGCCTCGGGGGTGCCGTCGGCGAGGATCGCGCCCTCGCGCATGAGGAGCAGGCGGTGGCAGCGCTCGGCCTCGTCCATGACGTGGGAGGAGACGAGGAGCGTGGTGCCGTGGTCGGCGGCGAGGGTGTGGAAGAGGCTCCACAGGTCGCGGCGGAGCACCGGGTCGAGGCCGACGGTCGGTTCGTCGAGGACGAGGAGTTCGGGCGTGCCGAGCAGGGCTGCGGCGAGTGAGACACGGGTCAGCTGGCCGCCGGAGAGGGTGCCGGCGAGGGCGTCCGCGTGGCTGGTCAGGTCGACATCGGTGAGGGCGCGGGCGACGGCGGCGCGGCGGGCTTCCCGGTGTCTGCGGCCCGGCTGAAGGATCGCCGCGAAGTAGTCGAGGTTCTGCCTGACGCTGAGGTCGGTGTAGACCGACGGCGCCTGGGTGACGTACCCGATACGTGGGCGGAGGGTGGGGTGGCCGGCGGGGTTGCCGAGGACGTCGAGGGTGCCGGTGACCTTGGCCTGGGTGCCCACGACAGCTCGCATCAGGGTGGATTTGCCGCAGCCCGAGGGGCCCAGAAGGCCGGTGATCCTGCCGGGCTCGACGGTGAAGTCGAGACCGCGCAGGACGGTACGGCCGCCTCGTACGACCGTGAGGCCGCGGGCCTCGATGGCGGCACCCGAATAATTCAGCATGCGATGAATTTTGATCCTCGGCCGGTCGCCCGTCAAGGGATCGGGGTGGCGCAGCCCTCGAAGGCGCGGAGGCGCCCTCGGTACGGGTGCGGAGCGGGCTGCACCGCACCGGCCGCGCATCGGCAGCGGCCCCGGAGGCGTGGGCCGCGGCGCGTGAGGCACGAGAGCGGTGGGAATGCGTGGAGGTGGGTGGGGCCGGGTCGGCGTGCGGGTCAGCGCCTTGCCACGCCGAGGTCGACCACGTAGCTCTCCTCGACCGTGCCGTCCGGAAAGAGTTCCGCCAGGCAGTCGCGCTCCTCGGCGAGGAACCGGCGCGTGGGTTCCTCGCCGAGGACGAGGAAGGCGGAGTGGCTGCCGAGGTTGGCGAGGTGGGTGTCGACGGAGACCTGGCGGGTCCAGGGCACCAGGCGGTGCACGAAGCCGAGTGCGGCCGGCAGGTCGCGGGAGCGGACGGGCGAACCGTGGGCGCTGTCGTCCGCGCCGAGGAAGCGGCGGAGTCGGGCGTCCTGCCCGGCGATCCAGGGGACGTCGTGATCGGAGACGTTCCACCAGAGCGCGAGCGCGCCGCCCGGGCGCAGGACGCGAAGGGCCTCGGACGTGGATCGGCTCTGATCGGTCCAGTGCCAGGACTGGGCGTACGTGATCAGGTCGGCCGAGGAAGTGGCGAAGGGAAGACGGTTGCCGTCGCCGCGCACGATCGGCACGTGCGGGAGTGTGCGATGCAGTTCCGCCGCCATCCCGGGGCCCGGTTCGACGGCAGTGACGTGGGCCCCGCGCTCGGACAGGAGCCGGGTGGAGATGCCGGTGCCCGCGCCGACGTCGAGGGTGCGGGCACCGCGCAGGGGGTGGCCGGTGAGCTCTTCGACCGCGGCGAAGAGGGCGGGCGGATAGCCGGGGCGGGCCGCGGCGTACTGGCCGGCGACGCGGTCGAAGGAGAGGGCGCGGGAGCGAGGCGTGGTGGGGTCTCCGTGGGGCATGGGAGCCATCCTGGCCCGGGTGGGATTACTTGCGGCGGGGTTTCCCGCCCTTGGGCGTCTTGCGGCCTGCCGGGTTTCCGGTTCGGGCCGAGCGGCGCTTGGCGTACTGGGCGACGGCCGCCTCGTACTCCGTGCGCCGCAGCTTCTCGCCGGGCGCCTCCAGGAACGAGCGGACGAAGTACGCGAGCAGCGAGCCGATGAAACCGATCGTCTTCAGACTGCGCAGGTTGTCCTCGCCGGCCGGCTCGGCGGGGCGACGGCTGAACCCCTCCCAGGTCTTGCGGAAGGCGATGGCGCTGCAGATGCCGAACATCAGGACCACCAGGATTCCGGCGAAGCTGCCGACGTCGGCGATCTCCAGACCCTGGTAGGCGAAGCGGAGCACGAAGCAGGACGCCACGGCCGCGGCGAGGGAGCCGAGGGCGACGCCGACGCGGCGGAGCGCGTACCGGCCGTCGTGCTCGACCCAGGTCGTGCCGAAGAATCGGATGGACTCGGGCTGCGGGCCGGGCGCGGTGCCGGTGCTCGCGGTGCTGGGCGCGGTGCGGTCGGAGGCTTCGCTTTTCTCGCTCACGAGGTCGATTATCCCCGGGGCGGCGGCACCGGCGGCGGCGCTGCCCCTGCGCGGGACGGAGCAGCGCCGTCCGACATCAGCCGCAGTGCTCCCACAGGCTCGTGTACGTGTACGTGCCGACACCCGCCTCGATCATTCCGCCCCACTTCACGCAGCGGCCGCCTGCGGCGAGGCGTACCGGACCGGCGTACGAGGAGTACGTGCCCTGGGCACTCGTCTGCTCCTTGCCGTCGCCGTCCACATCGAGCCAGGCGCCGGTCGGCAGCGCGAAACCGCTGGTGGAGGAGGAATGGAGAGTGACCACGCAGTTGGACTTGGTGCTCGCGTTGTAGAGCAGATAGACGCGGCCGAGTTCGGTGGTGGAGTTGCTGAAGGCGTGCGAGTCGATCTGGGTGTAGCCGGATCCGCAGATACCGGCCGCAGTGGCGGCGGCTTCCGTGGACGCCGCGTGGGCCGGGACGGCGCCGAGGGCGGCCAGTGCGGCGATCGTCGAGGCGATGACCGCCGAGCGGTGGATGCGGACGTCGGTACGGACAGGGATGTGCATGCTCCCCCAATCGTGAAAACACATGATGGGCGTAATTCAGGGCATTTGCCCCGATACGTGGAGTGACTACCCGTTGGTCTCGTCAGGCACACGCAGTGGCCCCCGGCGTACGAGAACGCCGGGGGCCACTGCGTGTACGGGATCTGATGTCGGGTCAGCCGAGCTTCGAGACGTCGCGCACCGCGCCGCGGTCCGCGCTCGTCGCCATCGCCGCATACGCGCGCAGCGCCGCCGAGACCTTGCGCTCGCGGTTCTTCGGCGCGTACACGCCGTTCAGCACCTCACGGCGGGTGGCCAGCTCGGCCTCGGGGACGAGGAGCTCGATCGAGCGGTTCGGGATGTCGATCCGGATCCGGTCGCCGTCCTCGACCAGCGCGATCGTGCCGCCTGACGCCGCCTCCGGCGATGCGTGGCCGATCGACAGGCCCGACGTACCGCCGGAGAAGCGGCCGTCGGTGACGAGCGCACAGCTCTTGCCGAGGCCGCGGCCCTTCAGGAAGGAGGTGGGGTAGAGCATCTCCTGCATGCCGGGGCCGCCGCGCGGACCCTCGTAACGGATGACGACGACGTCGCCCTCCTTGATCTCCTTGCGGAGGATCTTGTCGACGGCCTCGTCCTGCGACTCGCAGACGACCGCCGGGCCCTCGAAGGTCCAGATCGACTCGTCGACGCCCGCCGTCTTCACGACGCAGCCGTCCTCGGCGAGGTTTCCCTTCAGGACCGCGAGGCCGCCGTCCTTGGAGTACGCGTGCTCCAGGTCGCGGATGCAGCCGCCCGCCGCGTCCAGGTCGAGGGTGTCCCAGCGCTCGGACTGCGAGAAGGCCGTCGCGGAACGCACGCACCCGGGGGCCGCGTGCCACAGCTCGACGGCCTCGGGGGACGGGGATCCGCCGCGGACGTCCCAGTTCTTCAGCCACTCGCCGAGGGTGGCCGAGTGGACCGAGTGCACGTCCTCGTTGAGCAGGCCGCCGCGGTGCAGCTCACCGAGGATGGCGGGGATGCCGCCGGCCCGGTGGACGTCCTCCATGTAGTACGTGCCGCCGGGGGCCACGTTGGGGGCGACCTTGGAGAGGCAGGGGACGCGGCGCGAGACCTCGTTGATGTCGTCGAGGTTGTAGTCCAGCTCGGCCTCCTGCGCGGCGGCGAGCAGGTGCAGGATCGTGTTGGTGGAGCCGCCCATGGCGATGTCCAGCGCCATCGCGTTGTCGAACGCGGCGCGGGTGCCGATGGAGCGCGGCAGGACCGTCGCATCGTCCTGCTCGTAGTAGCGCTTGGTGATCTCGACGACCGTGCGGCCGGCCTCCTCGTACAGCGCCTTGCGGGCGGTGTGCGTGGCGAGGACGGAGCCGTTGCCGGGGAGGGAGAGGCCGAGGACCTCGGTCAGGCAGTTCATCGAGTTGGCGGTGAACATGCCGGAACAGCTGCCGCAGGTGGGGCAGGCGTTCTCCTCGATACGGAGGATGTCCTCGTCCGAGACGTTCTCGTTGACGGCGTCACTGATCGCGTTGATCAGGTCGAGCTTGCGGACCGTGCCGTCCACGAGGGTGGCCCTGCCTGCCTCCATCGGGCCGCCGGAGACGAAGACCGTCGGGATGTTGAGGCGCATTGCGGCCATCAGCATGCCGGGGGTGATCTTGTCGCAGTTGGAGATGCAGATCAGCGCGTCCGCGCAGTGCGCCTCGACCATGTACTCGACGGAGTCGGCGATCAGGTCGCGGGACGGGAGGCTGTAGAGCATCCCGGCGTGGCCCATCGCGATGCCGTCGTCGACGGCGATCGTGTTGAACTCACGGGGGACGGCGCCGGCGGCCTTGACCGCGTCGGAGACGATCCTGCCCACGGGGGCGAGGTGGGTGTGGCCGGGAACGAACTCGGTGAACGAGTTGGCGACCGCGATGATCGGCTTGCCGATGTCCTCGCCGGCTACGCCCGAGGCCCGCATAAGGGCGCGGGCGCCCGCCATGTTGCGGCCGTGGGTGACAGTGCGGGACCTCAGCTGGGGCATCGTCTCTCGCTCCTTCGACAGAAAAGACTGTCTTCGAGCCTACGCCTCGACTCCAAGATCTGGACACCGTGTCCGGAATGCGGGACGGGGTGCTCAGTGGGTGGGAGGGGTGCGGCTCGGTGGGTCGGGGTCGCCGCGCGGCCGTTCCCCCGCCCGCTCCCTTCCACGAACCGGGGCTCCACCCCGGACCCCGGGCCTCGAGCGCCGGACGGATCGAAAGGCCACCCGGGGGCGGTCAGGTCTCCGTCAAGTAACGCTGGAGCGTCGGCGCGATCATGGCGATGATCTTCTCGGGGTCCGCCGAAGCCAGCGGCTCCGCCTGGATCACGTACCGCAGCATCGCGATCCCGAGCATGTGCGACGCGGCCAGTTCCGCGCGGAACGTCGCGTCCGGTACGTCGAGCGCCTCCGCGACCCGCTCCAGCAGCCGTCGCAGGACGAAGCCGCGCAGCACCTTCGCCGCCCCTTCGTGCGTCAGGGCGGAGCGCATGATCGCCAGCAGGGGAGCCCTGGACGCCGGGTTCTCCCACACGCCGATGAAGTAGCGGGCCAGCCGCTCCCCCAGCCCGTCCGTGCCCATGCCCAGGACGGACGGGATCACGAGGGCGGGTTCGAAGGAGACCTCGATCGCCGCCGCGAAGACCTCGTCCTTCGTACCGAAGTAGTGATGGACGAGTGCGGCGTCGACGCCTGCCGCCTTGGCGATGCCCCGGATCGACGTCTTGTCGTAGCCGCGTTCGGCGAATTCGGTACGGGCCGCTTCCAGGATGCGTTCGCGGGCGCCGGGGCCGGTGTCCGCCGTCGTACGGGCGGGGCGGCCCCGGCGCTTCGGGCGCTCGGGGGGTGTGTATGCCGCGCCCTCCCCGCCGGTGTTCCCGCCCGCCCTGCCGGGGGTCATGAGCGCGGGACCTGCGCCGACGAGGAAGCCAGGTGGAGCCGGGTGAAGGCGAGCGCCTCCGCCAGGTCGGCTTCACGTTCGGCTGCGGACATGGCACGGCGGGTGTTGACCTCGATGACGACATGGCCGTCGAAGCCCGTACGCGCCAGGCGCTCCAGCAGTTCCGCGCAGGGCTGGTCACCGCGGCCGGGCACCAGGTGCTCGTCCTTGTTGGAGCCCTTGCCGTCGGCGAGGTGGACGTGGGCGAGCCGGTCGCCCATCCGGTCGACCATGGCCATGCCGTCGGTGCGGGCGGTCGCGGTGTGCGAGAGGTCCACGGTGAAGTGGCGGTAGTCGTTGTTGGTGACGTCCCATTCGGGGGCGTACGCGAGCATCTCGCGGTCCCGGTACCGCCACGGGTACATGTTCTCGACGGCGAAGCGCACATCCGTCTCGTCCGCCATCCGCCAGATACCGGTGACGAAGTCGCGCGCGTACTGACGCTGCCAGCGGAACGGCGGATGGACCACAACGGTCGTCGCTCCGAGCTTCTCCGCGGCCGCGCGGGCCCGCTGGAGCTTCACCCATGGATCGGTGGACCAGACCCGCTGGGTGATCAGCAGACAGGGCGCGTGAACGGCGAGGATCGGCACCTGGTGGTAGTCCGAGAGCCGTCGCAACGCCTCGATGTCCTGGCTGACGGGATCGGTCCAGACCATGATCTCGACACCGTCGTAGCCCAGACGCGCGGCAATCTCGAAGGCCGTCGCCGTCGACTCCGGATAGACGGAAGCCGTCGACAGGGCGACCTTCGCATCCGGGATGCGCACCACTGGTTCTGCCACGCAGACAGCGTACGGGGCAGGTGTGCGCCCCACCGAGGCGTCGGGGCGGAAAGTGAGAAGGGACATGACTCCGCTCCCGGCGTTCCCCACTCCCCCGTCGCTCCGGTCCTCCGGCGGAACGCGCGGTCAGTTCAGGGCGGCGGCCGCCCCCGTCGGGAGGTGGTCCAGGCGGCGCAGGATCACTCCCTCACGCAGCGCCCACGGGCAGATCTCCAGCTCCTCCACGCCGAACAGATCCATCGCCCCCTCGGCGACCATCGCCCCGGCGAGCAGCTGCGCGGCCCGCCCCTCGGAGACGCCGGACAGCCGTCCGCGCTGGTCGGCTGTCATGGTCGCCAGCTTGGGCACCCATTCCTCCAGCGCCTTCCGGGTGAGGGCGCGCTGCACGTAGAGGCCCTCGGCGGAGCGCGCGGCGCCTGCGATCCTGGCGAGCTGCTTGAACGTCTTGGAGGTCGCCACGACGTGGTCGGGGCGGCCGAAGCGGCTGAACTCGCCGACCGTACGGGCGATGCTGGCCCGCACGTGGCGGCGCAGCACCTTCACCTCCGTCGCGTCCGGCGGGTCGTGCAGCAGCCAGCCGGCGGTGAGGCGCCCGGCCCCGAGCGGCAGCGACACGGCGGCGTCGGGCTCCTCGTCGATGCCGTACGCGATCTCCAGCGAGCCGCCGCCGATGTCGAGGACCAGCAGCTTCCCCGCCGACCAGCCGAACCAGCGGCGGGCCGCGAGGAAGGTGAGCCGGGCCTCCTCCTCGCCGCTGAGGACGGCGAGATCGACGCCCGTCGCCTCCCGTACCCGGGTCAGCACCTGGTCGGCGTTGCTCGCTTCCCGCACCGCGGACGTGGCGAACGGCAGCACGTCCTCGCAGCCCTTGTCCTCGGCGGCCTGCAGCGCGCCGTTGATCGTCGACACGAGCCGGTCCACGCCCTCGGGGCCGATCGCTCCGTCCGCATCGAGAAGTTCGGCCAGGCGCAGTTCCGCCTTGTGCGAGTGCGCGGGCAGCGGGCGGGCACCGGGATGTGCGTCCACCACCAGCAGATGAACAGTGTTCGACCCCACGTCGAGGACTCCGAGTCTCATACGCGGAACGCTACTGCTCCTGCGGACTTACTCTTGGCCCGTGCCAAAGACGAAAAAGGCGAAGCCGGGCAAAGTCACGAATAAGCAGAGAACGAAGCAGGAGATGCAGCAGCCGGAAACGAACGGGCCCGACCGGTCCGAAGACGAAAAGGGGATCGACTTCGCACGCGCCTGGGTCGAGTTCCCCGACCCCGCGGACGACGAGCAGGTCTTCCGCTGCGACCTGACCTGGCTGACCTCCAGGTGGACCTGCATCTTCGGCAGTGGCTGCCAGGGCATCCAGGCGGGCCGTGCGGACGACGGATGCTGCACGCTGGGTGCGCACTTCTCCGACGAGGACGACGAGAAGCGGGTGGCGGACCACGTCTCCCGGCTGACCCCGGAGCTGTGGCAGTTCCACGACGTCGGCACGGAGACGGGCTGGGTCGAGGTCGACGACGACGGCGAACGCCAGACGCGCCGCTGGAAGGGGTCCTGCATCTTCCAGAACCGGCCCGGATTCGCGGCCGGAGCCGGGTGTTCGCTGCACATCCTGGCTCTGCGCGAGGGCAAGGAGCCCCTGGAGACCAAGCCAGACGTGTGCTGGCAGCTGCCGATCCGGCGTACGTACGACTGGATCGACCGCCCTGATGACACGCGCGTGCTCCAGGTCTCGATCGGCGAGTACGACCGCCGGGGCTGGGGTCCGGGCGGTCACGACCTGCACTGGTGGTGCACGTCGGCGACCTCGGCGCACGGGGCCGGGGAGCCGGTGTATGTCTCGTACCGGCCCGAGCTCACCGAGCTGATGGGCAAGGAGGCGTACGAGCGGCTGGTCGAGCTGTGCGAGGAGCGGTTGTCCTCGCTGCTGCCGATGGCGCCGCATCCGGCGGATCCGGTAGGACCCGCCAAGGCCCCGGAGCCCGGTGGCCCGCTGGGCTGAGGGCCGACGGGCCGACGGGCTGAGGTCGGCTCTCAGCCCGTCGGCGCCGGGTCGGACGGGCTCGTCCCTGGGTCGGACGGGCTGGGCGAGTTCGACGGGTCCGGTGACGGTGGCTGAGTCGGGCCCGTCGGCGAGGACGTGGGCTCCGTCGGGTCCGGCGACGGGGCCGTCGGCGAGGGTGTGGGCTCCGTCGGGTCCGGCGACGGGGCCGTGGGACCGGGTGAGGGCGGCGGGACGGACGGGCCGCCGGACGGCGTCGCTCCGCGCCCGCTGATCGCCACCACCGAGCCCGACGGGGCGAGGCCGACACGGGCGCCCCAGACACCCGCCGGTTCTCTCGCATGGTCGACGAAGACGCGGATCGTGACGCTCTCACCTGCGGCAAGGGTGCCGGAGGACCTGCTGAGCCGCAGCCAGGGCGCATTCGCCCGCGCCGACCAGGCCACGGGCGCGCTGCCCGAGGCGGTCAGCGTGATCAGCGTCGTGCCGCCGGAGGAACGGGCCGTGACCAGGACCCTGCCGGGGCCGTGCTGTCCTGTCCCCGCGCTGATGACCTCGGCGGAGACATCCGGCGTACGGCTGCCTTCCTTGAAGCCGGCGCCTGGCTGGGGGCTGGCGTTGCCCGCATTCTCGTAGCGGTCGTGCGGGTCGCCGTCGAGACCGCGCCGGTCGTCCGTCCCGGTCGCGGTGACCGACGCTCCGTCATGCCCCTCGCCGGTCGGCGGCGCCCCCCTGTAGGCGGACCACAGGGCAATCACGGGGGCGGCGACAACCGTCGCCACCACCGTCGTCGTCACGACTCTCGCCCGGAGCCGGTCCCGGCGCGCGGCGTGGTCCTTGGGGTCCATCGGGAAGCCCGCCCGGTCGAAGCGCGGACTGCCGGACCGATCCCTCTGGGCGTGGATCATCGCGACGTATGCGGACGGCCGTGGCGCCTCGACGACCGGAAGCGCGGCCGCAGGGGTCAGGGCGCCGCCCGGCCAGGGGCCCTCGGCGCCCGCCCGTTCGGCGGCGCGACGGCAGCGGGGGCAGTCGTCGACGTGACGGACGAGTTCGCGGCGCAGGGCGGCGGAGAGCAGGACGCGGTGGTCCCCGGTGAGGCGGGCGACGGTGGGACAGTTGCAGGTCTCGACGACGGCGAGGGCAGCGCGGGTGCGTTCCACCTCGCAGGCCGCGGCGGCGAGGATCTCGCGGGCGGCCGCGGGTTCGAGGCCGAGGACGGCGGCCACGGCAGGCGGGGCGAGGCGGTGGCGTACGGCCAGTTCGAGCGCTTCGCGTTGTTCGGGCGTGGTGCCGGCCGCTTCGGGCCAGGCGAGCTGTGCGAGTTCACGGCGGTGCGCTTCGGCGGCCGCGGCGGAATCGGGGATCGGGGCGTGGACGTTCGTGAGGCCCGCCCCACTGGTGGTGTCGGGCGGTGGGGTGACGGCCGGGAGCGCACTGTTTTCCGAACGCGCCCCCCTGGGGGTCTTCCCGCCCGGCTGTTTTCCCTGCTGCCGGCGATGCGCCTGCCGACCCCGCTTCTGCTCGGCGAGCTTGCGCAGGCACATCCACCTGGCCAGCGCGTAAAGCCAGGTTTTACGTTCCTCCTCACCTGCGGGACACCGCCCGTCCTGCCGTTCCGCGATGGCGAGCGCACCCCCGAGCGCCTCCACGGCGCCGTCGTGGTCGCAGAGCGCGGAGAGGCAGTAGGTGAACAGGCCGTCGAGATGCGGCTCGTAACGAGCGGGCAGTCGCTGCGGCGACGAGTGGGGCGCACGGCGCTGCATCCGGTGTGCGCCGGTGGTGGGTGTCGGGGTCTCCAGCCTGCTGCTCGTCACCCGGCGACCGTAGGCAGGTCAAGGCACGTTCTTGGCGACTCTTGCCCACTTTTAACCCTTACGGGTGAACGTATCGCTCAAAAGGGGACAGGAGCCCCTGATTCCGCCGGAGCCTCCTCTCCGTTCCCTGTCACCGTGACCGCCCGCGCACCCGCGCCGGGCGGTGTTGTCAGTCCTCACCTATACGGTGGCGCCATGGCTGCCCGTACGAAATCCGCGAAGGACCGGCCGTCCTATCGCTGCACCGAATGCGGCTGGACCACCGCCAAGTGGCTCGGCCGTTGCCCCGAATGCCAGGCGTGGGGGACGGTCGAGGAATTCGGCGGCGTCCCTGCCGTACGGACCACGGCGGCCGGCCGCGTGAGCACCGCCGCTCTCCCCATCGGCCAGGTCGACAGTCGGCAGGCCACCGCCCGGTCGACCGGTGTCGACGAGCTGGACCGGGTGCTCGGCGGCGGGCTGGTCCCCGGCGCCGTGGTGCTGGTCGCGGGCGAGCCGGGCGTGGGCAAGTCGACGCTCCTGCTGGACGTGGCAGCCAAGGCCGCCAGTGACGAGCACCGCACTCTCTATGTCACCGCGGAGGAGTCCGCGAGCCAGGTGCGACTGCGGGCCGACCGGATCCGCGCGATCAACGACCACCTCTATCTCGCGGCCGAGACCGACCTCTCCGCGGTCCTCGGCCATCTGGACGCGGTCAAGCCGTCCCTGCTCATCCTCGACTCCGTACAGACCGTCGCCTCGCCCGAGATCGACGGTGCGCCCGGCGGTATGGCTCAGGTCCGCGAGGTCGCCGGAGCGCTCATCCGCGCCTCGAAGGATCGCGGCATGTCCACGCTGCTGGTCGGCCACGTCACCAAGGACGGCGCGATCGCCGGGCCGCGGCTGCTGGAACATCTCGTCGACGTGGTGCTGTCCTTCGAGGGCGACCGCCATGCGCGCCTCCGGCTGGTCCGCGGCGTGAAGAACCGGTACGGAGCGACGGACGAGGTCGGCTGTTTCGAACTGCACGACGAGGGCATCACCGGCCTCGCCGACCCGTCCGGGCTCTTCCTCACCCGGCGCGACGAACCCGTACCCGGCACCTGCCTGACAGTCACCCTGGAGGGACGGCGCCCGCTCGTCGCCGAAGTGCAGGCGCTGACGGTCGATTCGCAGATCCCGTCGCCCCGGCGCACCACCTCCGGGCTCGAGACGTCCCGGGTCTCGATGATGCTGGCCGTTCTGGAACAGCGCGGCCGGATCAGCTCGCTCGGAAAACGGGACATCTACAGCGCGACGGTCGGCGGTGTGAAGCTCTCCGAGCCCGCCGCCGACCTCGCGGTCGCACTGGCGCTGGCCAGTGCGGCAAGCGACACACCGCTGCCCAAGAACCTGGTGGCGATCGGCGAAGTGGGCCTCGCGGGCGAGGTCAGACGGGTCACCGGGGTGCAGCGCAGACTGGCCGAGGCACACCGGCTGGGCTTCACCCACGCACTGGTCCCGGCCGACCCTGGGAAGGTCCCGGCCGGTATGAAGGTCACGGAAGTCGCCAACATGGGCGACGCGCTGAGAGTACTCCCGCGCCGGTCTCGTACGGAGGCCCCACGGGAGGACAACGCGCGCCGGTAGACTTTGCCCTGGTCTCGCCCGTCCGTACGAACGGTACGAGGGACGTAAGGGCACCGCAAACCTGTGACCGGAGGAGTGCAGTGGCAGCCAACGACCGGGCAGCATCGCCCGGAAAGTCCGGCCAAGGCACCGGTATCGAGGCGCTGATGCGCGCCTCGCTGAGCGCCGTCGCGCCCGGAACAGCCTTGCGGGACGGCCTGGAGCGCATTCTCCGCGGCAACACCGGCGGGCTGATCGTGCTGGGCATGGACAAGACCGTCGAGTCCATGTGCACCGGCGGCTTCGTGCTGGATGTCGAGTTCACCGCGACGCGACTGCGCGAGCTGGCCAAGCTCGACGGGGCGCTGATCCTCGACAAGGACATGAGCAAGATCCTCCGGGCCGGCGTGCAGCTGGTCCCGGACGCCTCCATCCCCACCGAGGAGACCGGCACCCGCCACCGCACGGCCGACCGGGTCTCCAAGCAGTGCAACTTCCCTGTCGTCTCGGTCTCGCAGTCGATGCGTCTGATCGCGCTGTACGTGGACGGGGAGCGCCGGGTCCTGGAGGAGTCCGCCGCGATCCTGTCGCGCGCCAATCAGGCCCTCGCCACCCTGGAGCGGTACAAGCTCCGGCTCGACGAGGTGGCGGGCACGCTCTCCGCGCTGGAGATCGAGGACCTGGTGACGGTCCGCGATGTGACGGCTGTCGCACAGCGGCTGGAGATGGTGCGCCGGATCGCGACCGAGATCGCCGAGTACGTGGTGGAGCTGGGCACCGACGGCCGGCTTCTCTCGCTCCAGCTCGACGAGTTGATCGCGGGCGTCGAGCCGGAGCGCGAGCTGGTCGTGCGCGACTATGTGCCGGAACCGACCGCGAAGCGGTCACGTACGGTCGCGGAGGCGCTGACCGAGCTGGACGCGCTCTCTCACACCGAGTTGCTCGAACTCCCCGTCGTGGCACGGGCCCTGGGGTACAGCGGCTCGCCCGAGACCCTGGACTCGGCGGTCTCTCCGCGCGGTTTCCGGCTGCTGGCGAAGGTGCCACGACTGCCCGGAGCGATCATCGACCGGCTCGTGGAGCACTTCGGAGGCCTGCAGAAGCTGCTCGCGGCGAGCGTGGACGATCTCCAGACGGTGGACGGGGTCGGCGAGGCGCGGGCGCGGAGCGTGCGCGAAGGACTCTCGCGGCTGGCCGAGTCGTCGATTCTTGAGCGGTACGTGTAGGCGCGGGTCTCACGTCGGCTCGGGGCCCGGTCGGTGGACCGGGCCCCGACGTGCGTTCGGGGCGGTGTTCACGTTCCGCTCAGCACACCGGCACTTCGCGGACCGGTCGTCGGCGGGCCGGTACTGCGCGAGCCGGTCTTTCGCGCCGGTCGTCCGCTTCGGCTCCTCGCGGACTCGTCCCTCTCGAACCGGCCCTTCGCACGCCGGTACTTCGCAGGTCGGCCTTCCGCTGGCCGGCCTTTCGCTTCAGTCCTTCGCGAGGACGAACGATGCGCGCTGCACGGGCTCGCCGGAGGTCTTCACCTCGACGAGGTACGTACCCGGCCCCGCTGATCCTGCGGGTGGCGTCGCGCACTGCGGAGCGCTCTTCCTCCGGTCCCACTCCACGGTGTGAACGATGGTCGCACCCGCCGGGACCTCCAGCAGCACACTGCCCGCGTTGCGCGGGCAGTCCTTCGAGGACCACACCTCGGCGTCGTCGCCACCGGCCTCGGTGACGGTGAGCACCGCGCTCTTCGGTCCGAAGTCGGCCTTGCAGGCGGTGGACGAGGTGTTCTTGGCGATCAACCGGAACTTCGGCTTCTCGCCTGGGCCGTAGCTGAGCTCGGTGCGCAGGGTCAACTGCAGTGCGGAAGGGGCGCAGTCGGGAATCGAGGAGCCGACCGGGACCTGTCGGCCCTCGGTTCCGCCGCCGGAATCCGATCCGGTGCCGGAGTCGCCGTTGCTGCCATCGGCTGTCCCGCCCGTGGTGCCCTCGGAGCCCGCGTCGGTGCCGCCGCTGCCGTCGGCGGTGCCCGACTCGTCGCGCCCGCCCGGCTGTTGGCTGATGGCAGGCCCCGAACTGGCAGGCCCAGGACCGATGGAGTGCGCGGGAGCGGACCCGTTGGGCCGGGAATCGTCCTTGTTGCCCTTGCTCCCACCGGAGGTGACGGCCCATACGATCAGCAGCGCGAGCAGCGCAACCAGCGTCGCCGCTACGGCCCTCCGTCGCCAGTAGATGGTGGAGGGAAGCGGCCCGATCGGATTGCGCAGAGATCCCACGGCTCAAACTGTACGAGAGATCGGCGCCAACTCCCGCCCCACCCGCCGCTCCAAACCTCAAGTTTTGCGGATCATCATCATGGGGCGGCTGGATTCCGACCGCTACTTTCGTCGGGTACGGCCCCTGACGATCGCGCAATGTGACGATCGCGCGCCATTGCCTACGGTCAGTCACATGAAGAGTTCGGTCACTGAGGCTGTGTACAGGGACATCACCGACTTCGCGCACGGCGCGCCGCCATGGGTGCAGCATCTCGCCGAAGTATGGACGGAATTCGGGCTGCTGGTCTTCGGCGTCCTGTTCGTCGTGGGCTGGTGGCGGGCGCGCGGAGAGCATGCGGGAGCCCTCGCCCTGTCGGTGCTTGCGCCCCTCGCGACGGTGGTCGGCTATGCCGTCAGTGAGGTGCTCAAGGCAGTCGTGGACGAGGAGCGCCCCTGTCGTGCGGTCGTCGGCGCGGCAGCCTCGTTGGTGCCCTGCCCGTCGACGGGCGACTGGTCGTTCCCGAGCAATCACGCGGCCATAGCCGGCGCCGCCGCCGTCGCACTGGCGTACGCCCGGCCGCGCACGGCCTGGTTCACGGTGCCGATGGCGCTGCTGATGGCGCTCTCCCGGGTCTTTGTCGGGGTGCACTATCCGCACGATGTCGCGGTGGGGCTGCTGATGGGCGGATCCGTGGCGGCGCTGGTGACCGTCCTGCTGTGCCGTCCGACGCGATCGCTCGCCCGGACGGTACGGGACAGCCGGGCACCCGTCGCGGTCTGGATATCCGGCTCGGGGGCGGGCGGCCCGGACCGGGGCCACGACACAGGTCACTGATCGGGTCGGGGCCTCGGCGAAAGCACGGGCGGCAGTCCGGGCGAAGACGCTGACCGGGTCTCGTCGTGGGGACAGACGGGTGGCGTTATCACCCCAAGAGCCCTCAAGCAGGGCGACACCACCGTGACCATGACCATCGCCTGCCCTTCCGTGTCAGGATCGACATGCGATGACTGCCATGACTGCGACACAGACGCCCCCCACATCCCTCCACGCTCCCGTGATCGGGTGGTTCGACCAGCACGCCCGCGATCTTCCCTGGCGCCGCCCCGAGGCGGGCGCCTGGGGTGTGATGGTGAGCGAGTTCATGCTGCAGCAGACCCCCGTCAGCCGGGTCATCCCGGTGTACGAACAGTGGCTGGCCCGCTGGCCGCGCCCCGCCGACCTGGCCGCCGAGCCGCCCGGTGAAGCGGTCCGGGCATGGGGCCGGCTCGGTTACCCGCGACGTGCGCTGCGGTTGCACGGCGCCGCGCAGGCAATAACGGAACGGCACGGCGGCGACGTGCCGAGCGAGCACGGCCAACTGCTCGCACTGCCCGGGATCGGTGAGTACACAGCGGCGGCCGTGGCCTCGTTCGCGTACGGGCAGCGGCATCCCGTACTCGATACGAACGTCCGCCGGGTGTTCGCCCGGGCCGCGACCGGCATTCAGTACCCGCCGAACGCGACCACCGCCGCCGAGCGGAAACTCGCCCGCGCGCTCCTCCCCGACGAGGACGAACGAGCGGCCCGCTGGGCGGCAGCCACGATGGAACTCGGTGCACTCGTCTGCACCGCCAAGAACGAGGACTGCACGCAATGCCCGATCGCGACGCAGTGCGCCTGGCGGCTGGCCGGGAAGCCCGCGCACGAGGGGCCTCCGCGCCGCGGTCAGACCTACGCCGGTACGGACCGGCAGGTGCGCGGACGGTTGCTCGCCGTTCTGCGTGAGGCAGTGACCCCGGTGTCGCAGGCGGCACTGGACACCGTGTGGGACGATCCGGTGCAACGGGCACGGGCGCTGGACGGCCTGGTCGCCGACGGCCTGGTCGAACCGCTCCCGGGCGGACAGTACCGACTTCCGCTGAGCTGAGGGCTGTCCCGTGATCCCTGGCGCGCCCGTCAGGGATCACGGGACACCCCTTGGGGGCTTCCGGCGGGTCAGGGCCGCGACGCCCGGCACGGCCCTGATCCGCCGGACACCTCCTGGGAGCGGAGCAGCAAGGCCCTCCCCCACCGCTGTTACACAACCGATGGACAGCCGTGCGTCGGCGTATGGCTGCTCCGCACAACGCCGTGACAACCGCTCCGTAACGTCTCCGACCGTCGGCCCACACACCGGTGGCTGACAGAGGTCAAACGGGGACCGACGGGGACGGAGGCGGTTGGAATGGCGCAGGGCGAGGTGCTCGAATTCGAAGAGTACGTACGCACCCGGCAGGACGCTCTGCTGCGCAGTGCGCGCCGCCTGGTCCCCGACCCGGTGGACGCGCAGGACCTGCTGCAGACAGCCCTGGCCCGTACCTTCGGCCGCTGGGACGGCATCGCCGACAAGTCCCTGGCCGATGCCTACCTGCGCCGCGTCATGATCAACACCCGTACGGAGTGGTGGCGGGCCCGCAAGCTGGAGGAGGTGCCCACCGAGCAGCTGCCCGACGCCAGCATCGAGGACGGCACCGAGCAGCGCGCCGACCGTGCTCTTCTGATGGACGTCCTGGGTGTGCTGGCTCCCAAGCAGCGCAGCGTCGTCGTGCTGCGACACTGGGAGCAGATGAGCACGGAGGAGACGGCCGCGGCGCTCGGTATGTCGGCCGGTACGGTGAAGAGCACGCTGCACCGGGCGTTGGCTCGGCTGCGCCAGGAACTGGAGAGCCGCGAGGCCATGAGCAGGGAAGCCAGGATCCGTGAGGCCCAGGGCCGCACGGCGGGCGACCGGGCTCCGGCCACCGGTGCCGCGCAGCGTGGGCGGGCAGGGGCGCAGCTCCGCGGACAGGCGGACCGGCGTCATGACGAACGGGGGCGGGAGCGGTGCGCGGCCTGACAGGCAGCGGTGAACGCGAGGACACGGCGACCGGCAGCAGTGGTACCACCGCCGGGGACACGGCGACCGGCCGATGCGGGGCGACCCGCAGCGGTGGTCGCCGGCTGACCCGGTGGGCGGCGAGCGGTACGACGCTGGTCGGGCTCGCCGTTCTGGCGCTGCTCACCGTCAGCTGTTCCACCGGTGGTACGGGCACCCGTGACGAGGGCCCGGCAGGCACCCAGCCGGTCGCCCAGGTCACGCCGTCGGCCACCGCGCCGTCCACGGCGAAGCCCTCCCCGCGGGTCGATCCCGTCCAGCTGGTCAAGCGGGACTCCCGGGTGAGCGAGCGGGTCAGGGCGGACCTGAAGCCCTGCACGGGCAGCGAGTACCCGGTCGACTCCTCGTACGGCAGGCTGACGGGCGGCTCCGCGCCGGACGTCGTGGTGAACGTGATGACCTGCGGCGACTCGGTGGGCGTCGGCACCTACGTGTACCACCGGCAGAGCAACGGCACGTACAAGAACATCTTCACCACCGAGCAGCCCGCGGTCTACGGCACCATCGACCGGGGCGAGCTGGTCGTGACGACCCAGGTGTACGAGAAGAAGGACTCGGTCGCGTACCCGTCGGGCGAGGAAGTGGTCACGTACCGCTGGGCCGACAACCGGTTCACCGAGCACGACCGGGTGCACAACGACTTCAACAGAGCCGTCGGCAACGGAGAAGGGGAATTCCCGGAGCCCACGGAACCGACGAAGAACTGAGAGCAGTCGATGGCCGAGACCCACGTCCTGTTCGTCGAGGACGACGATGTCATCCGCGAGGCCACCCAGCTGGCGCTGGAGCGTGACGGCTTCGCGGTCACCGCGATGCCCGACGGCCTCTCCGGCCTGGAGGCGTTCCGGGCCGACCGGCCGGACATCGCCCTGCTCGACGTGATGGTGCCGGGCCTGGACGGGGTCAGTCTGTGCCGTCGTATTCGCGACGAGTCGACCGTGCCCGTGATCATGTTGTCCGCCCGCGCCGATTCGATCGACGTGGTGCTCGGCCTGGAGGCCGGCGCCGACGACTACGTCACCAAGCCGTTCGACGGCGCTGTTCTCGTCGCCAGGATCCGAGCCGTGCTGCGCCGCTTCGGCCATGCGTCGGGCGGACAGCCGGGCGGCGCGGCGGCGGAGTCCGAGCCTGTCGGCGGGGTGCTGGTCTTCGGCGACCTGGAGGTCGACACCGAGGGCATGGAAGTACGCAAGGGCGGAGCGCACGTGGCGCTGACCCCGACCGAGATGCGGCTGCTGCTGGAGTTCTCGTCCGCGCCCGGCACGGTGCTCTCGCGCGACAAACTGCTCGAACGGGTCTGGGACTACGGCTGGGGAGGAGACACCCGGGTCGTGGATGTCCATGTGCAGCGGCTGCGTACCAAGATCGGGCAGGACCGGATCGAGACGGTCCGCGGTTTCGGCTACAAACTCAAGCCATGAAGCGACTGGCACTGCGGACGGGGGTCCGCTGGAAGATCAGTATCGCGATCGCCGTAGTGGGCGCGCTCATCGCCGTGGCGCTGAGCCTCGTCGTCCACAACGCCGCCCGGGTCTCGATGCTTGAGAACGCCCGTGAGGTGCAGCTGGAGCGGCTGACGTACGCGCAGCTGCTGTACGAGGCGACGAAGACGAAGAAGGCCGATCCCAAGTTCGGTGCCAAGCTCAACGACCCGACGATGCCACGGAGCCTGCGGGCCGAGGTCCGTAAGAACCGGCGCGCCACGCATGTCGACGAGTACGGGAACGGGGTGCCCGATGTGTGGGCCGCAGTGCCACTGGCCAATGGCGACGTGCTGTCCCTGCACACCCGCTTCGCGGACCGTTCCGCCACGATCATGGGCGATCTCGACCGGGCGTTGATCATCGGCTCCGTCTCGGTGGTCTTCGGTGGCTGCGCGCTGGGCGTGCTGATCGGCGGACAGCTGTCGCGCAGGCTGCGCAAGGCGGCGGCCGCGGCCGGCAAGGTCGCGCAGGGCCATACGGAGGTACGGGTCCGGGAGGCCATCGGCGGGGTCATACGGGACGAGACCGACGAGCTGGCCCGCGCGGTGGATGCCCTGACGGACGCGCTGAACGAACGGATCGAGGCGGAACGCCGGGTAACCGCGGACATCGCGCACGAGCTGCGCACTCCCGTGACCGGGCTGCTGACCGCCGCCGAGCTGCTGCCGCCGGGCCGCCCCACCGAGCTCGTACGGGACAGGGCGCAGGCGATGCGCACGCTCGTCGAGGACGTGCTGGAGGTGGCCAGGCTGGACAGCGCGTCGGAGCGTGCCGAGCTGCAGGAGATCGCGCTCGGTGAGTTCGTCAGCCGCCGGATCGCGCTGCTGGACCCCGATGTGCGGGTCCAGGTGGTCCACGAGTCGTGGGTCAACACCGATCCACGCCGACTGGAGCGCATCCTCGGCAATCTGCTGGGGAACGCAGCGAAGCACGGCTCCACTCCGGTAGAGGTCACCGTCGAGGGCCGGGTGGTGCGCATCCGCGACCACGGGCCCGGTTTCCCGGAGGCGCTGCTGCGCGAGGGCCCGAGCCGGTTCCGTACCGGAAGCAGCGACCGCTCCGGGCACGGTCACGGCCTGGGGCTGACGATCGCGGCCGGTCAGGCCCGGGTGCTCGGCGCCCGGCTGACGTTCCGCAACGCGGCGCCGCAGGGCGCGGCGGAGGGGACCGGCGGGGCGATCGCCGTGCTGTGGCTGCCGGAGCACGCCCCGACGAACACCGGCAGCTTCCCGATCCTGCACCTCGCCGAACAGCGCCTGCCCGGGAGCTCGCGGGCGGTCGCGCCGTCGGACGGCACACCGTTCGGCAGCTGATCCGGCCGGGCAGCGACGAAGGGGCCCTGGGGCGCGTGGTCCGCGCGCCCCAGGGCCCCTGGTCACTGTCCGGTCAGACGTTCTCGCTCTGCTTGGCGCCGGCCACCGGCTCCGGTGCCTCCACGCCGCTCTCTGCGGTGGGCTCGGGCTTGGCCTCCGGGCCCGCCCCCCGCAGCGGTACCTCCTTGACGAACACCGCCGCCACCAGCGCGATCACACCGACCGACGCGCCGACCAGGAAGGCGATGTGCGTGCCGGACGACACCGCGAACTGGTACGCCTCACGCACCGCGTCCGGCAGCTTCGCCAGGCTCGCCGCGTCCAGTTGCGCGGACTTCGAGGTGGCTGCTCCGCCGCCGCGGGCCACCATTTCGTCCTGCACCCGTCCGGTGAACAGCGCACCCATGATCGCGACGCCGAAGGAGCTGCCGAGCGTACGGAAGAGGGTGGTCGCGGAGGAGGCGACGCCCATGTCCTTCAGCTCGACGCTGTTCTGCGCGACGAGCATCGTGATCTGCATCAGGAAGCCCATGCCCGCGCCGAGGACCGCCATGTAGATGCCGGAGGTGAGGCGGGTGGTGCCGGTGTCCATCTGCGAGAGCAGGAACAGGCCGACCACCATCAGGATGGAGCCGATGATGGGGAAGATCTTGTACTTGCCGCTGCTGGTGGTGACCCGTCCGGCGATCAGCGAGACGACCATCATCGACAGCAGCATCGGCAGGAGCAGCAGACCGGAGTTGGTCGCGGACGCACCCTGGACGGACTGCTGGAACAGCGGCAGGAAGAGCACCGCTCCGAACATCACGAAGCCGGACATGAAGCCGACGACCGACATCAGTGTGAAGTTGAGGTTGCGGAAGATGTGCAGCGGAATGATCGGTTCTGCAGCCTTCGTCTCGACGAAGAGGAAGCCGACGAGCGAGACGACACCGATCGCGATGAGCTCCATGATCACGGCGGAGTCCCAGGCGTACTCCGAACCGCCCCAGGTGGTGACCAGCACGATCGCGGTGATGCCGACGGTCAGCAGTCCGGCGCCGAGGTAGTCGACCTTCGCCTTGGTGCGCTTCTTGTTCGGCAGGTGCAGCACGGCGGTGACCATGGCGAGGGCGACGGCGCCCAGCGGCAGGTTGATGTAGAAGCTCCAGCGCCAGCCGAGGTGGTCCGTGATGGTGCCGCCGACCAGCGGCCCGCCGATCATGGCGATCGCCATCACACCGGCCATCAGCCCCTGGTACTTGCCACGCTCGCGGGGCGGCACCAGGTCGCCGATGATGGCCATGACGCCGACCATCAGGCCGCCCGCGCCGAGCCCCTGGATCGCGCGAAAGCCGATCAGCTGGCCCATGTCCTGGGCCATGCCGCTCAGTACGGAGCCGATCAGGAAGAGCACGATGGACGTGAGGAAGATGCCCTTGCGTCCGTACATGTCGCCGAGCTTGCCCCAGATCGGGGTCGAGGCCGCGGTGGCCAGGGTGTACGCGGTGACGACCCAGGACAGATGCTCCAAGCCGCCGAGATCACCGACGATGGTCGGCATGGCGGTGCCGACGATCAGGTTGTCGAGCATGGCCAGCAGCATGGTGATCATCAGGGCGAGCATCACCACCCGGACGCTGCGCTGCTGCGGTTCGGGCGCGGGCGGCTCGTCGGCAGTCTTCTCGGCTGCTCTGCCGCCCGGCTTCCCGTCCGCCGCCTTCTTCAGGTCCGACATGGTTCCCAACTCCCCTGATCCCCTGTTAGCCGGGCCCTTACTTGCCGCCCGGCTAGTTGACTACACTGGGCAAAGTAGACCCGTAACTAGCCGGGCGTCAAGTAAGTTTTTTGGGGAGCTCACCATGGGCAGCACACCGCAGCCACGCCGGGGCAATACGCGCCAGCGGATCCAGGACGTTGCCCTGGAGCTCTTCGCCGAGCAGGGCTACGAGAAGACCTCGCTGCGCGAGATCTCAGAGAAGCTGGACGTCACCAAGGCGGCGCTGTACTACCACTTCAAGACCAAGGAAGACATTCTCATCAGCATCTTCGAGGACCTCAATCGGCCCGTCGAGGAGCTGATCGCCTGGGGCAAGGAACAGCCGCGCACCCTGGAGACGAAGAAGGAGCTCCTGGTCCGCTACAGCGACGCACTGGCCGCGGCGGCGCCGCTCTTCCGGTTCATGCAGGAGAACCAGGCGACCGTACGGGATCTCAGCATCGGGGAGACCATCAAGGGCCGCGTCGTGGCTCTCGTCGATCTGATCAAGGAGCCCGACGCGCCCCTGACCGACCAGGTGCGCTGCTTCACCGCACTCTTCACACTGCACGCGGGCATGTTCGCCCTCAAGGACTTCGACGGCGACCCCGAGGACAAGCGCAAAGCCGTCCTCGAAGTCGCCTTCGATCTGATAACCCAGGCCCACGGCCCGACCCCCGCGAGCTAGTGCCTTGACCGGCAATGTTTGCCCCGTCCAGGAACGTCCGGCCGGGAGGTGCGCGAGCGGGATCCGGACCGTGGTGCGGTCGCCGGGTCGGGTCAGACCACGACGCCCTGCTGGCGCAGGAACGAGACCGGGTTGATCGCCGAACCGTAGTTGGCAGTGTGACGGATCTCGAAGTGCAGGTGCGGGCCGCTGGAGTTACCGGTGTTGCCGGAGAGGGCGATCTTCTCGCCCGTGGCCACGGTCTGGCCTATGCGCACGTCGATCCGCGACAGGTGCGCGTACTGCGAGTACGTGCCGTTGCCGTGCTTGATCACGATGGCGTTGCCGTACGCGGGACCGTCGCCGCCACCGTTCGGGCCGGCCTTCACGACGGTGCCGGAGTGCGCGGCCTTGACCGCGGTCCCGACCGGCACGGCGAAGTCCTGGCCGGAGTGCTTGTGAGCCCAGCGGCTGCCGTCGGTGCCGAAGGTGGCGCTCAGCGTGTAGTGACGGACCGGCGCCATCCAGGAGGCGGCCTTTCCGGCGGCTTCCTTGGCGGAGCTGCGCTCGGCCTGCTTCGCCGCAGCGGCCTTCTCGGCCGCCTTGCCCTGCGCGGCCGCCTGCGCGGCCACCGAGTCGGCCGCGGTGGTGCCGATCAGGGTCGCGGTGCCGGGGGAGCCCGCCGGGGCGGCCGCGAACGCAGCGCCCGCGCCGAGAACCATCGACGTCCCCAGGCCGGCTGCCACCACGGCGCCACGGACACGGGACATGGACGGGCGGCGGGAGTGCTGGAACGTAACGCGCTTCGACATATGCGGAGATCCTCCGGATGTGAGTGAACCCGGCTTGTCCGCCGGGCTGGCCATCCCTTGGTAACCCGCCACCCCGTCTGCACCCAAACACCCCATCTACGAAGAAAAGCCGTATTCCGCACCCAGGGAACCTGCCACCACGGGCCCCGGACCCCCGCCACACAACTCGGCCGAATCTCCTCAGCCGGACAGGTTTAACCCCAGCTCCAAACCGCCCGAAACGGACATGTTGCCGTGTTTCGGGCCTCCCCTCCCATCGCGCCGAAGGGCCCGTTCCGCTGCGGGGCGAAGGCCCCGTCAACGATCACGGTTCCGTCTCCTATGCCTCGTAGTAAGGCCGAAAGGGGGTGTGCTGCTTGTCACCGCCGCCGGGACCGAAGACCGTCCGATTCGGGTCCTTCGGCATGCAACCCGCCCACGCTGTCACGCCAGACGCTCAGCTCCCGAGGGACAGCGACGACCAGCGCCGGCGCTGACGCGGGCACCATGCAAGAGGATGCGGGCAGCACGGTGCACTTCGGCCGCGGTGCGGCGCAGCCGTGAGCGCGACGCGGCCCACGGCCCGCACGGTCGCCGTCCATGGCTCCGGGTCCGTCCAGGGCAGCGGAGCCCTGCTCACCGACCGGCTGGTGCCGACCTGCGCCCACGTGGTCAAGGGCCGCAACCGGGCCGTCGTCGCTCACCCCGATCTGCCGAGCACCTTTACCGCATGGGAGTCGCTCCTGCTCGCCCCGGCCGCACGCGAGGGGCTCATCGATCCGTCCCCGCCCGAAGCCCTGCCCGGCCTCCGGGTGGACGTCATTGGCGGTTCGCGGATCATCGGCGGCGAAGGGCTCATCGCGCACACGTGACGGCACAGCGAAGGGGCTGCCCCGGAACCGTACGAAACGGTCCGGGGCAGCCCCTTCGGATGCTCAGACGCTCAGCGCGCCCTTACACGTCCTTCGTCAGGTTCGGGCCGGCGCCGCCTGCCGCCTGCTCGATCGGCGGGACGTCGGGCAGCGCCGACTTCTCCTCGCCGCGGAAGGTGAACTTCTTCTCGTCACCCTCGCCCTCGGTGCCGACGACCACGATGTGACCGGGGCGCAGCTCACCGAAGAGGATCTTCTCGGAGAGGACGTCCTCGATCTCGCGCTGGATCGTCCGGCGCAGCGGCCGGGCGCCCATCACGGGGTCGTAGCCCTTCTTGGCCAGGAGCGACTTGGCTTCCGCGCTGAGCTCGATGCCCATGTCGCGGTCCTTCAGGCGCTCGTCCACCTTGGCGATCATGAGGTCGACGATCTGGATGATGTCTTCCTCGGTGAGCTGGTGGAAGACGACCGTGTCGTCGACACGGTTGAGGAACTCCGGCCGGAAGTGCTGCTTGAGCTCTTCGTTGACCTTGTTCTTCATCCGCTCGTAGCCGGTCTTGACGTCGCCCTGGGCGGCGAAGCCCAGGTTGAAGCCCTTGGAGATGTCCCGGGTCCCGAGGTTGGTCGTCATGATGATGACGGTGTTCTTGAAGTCCACGACCCGGCCCTGGGAGTCGGTCAGGCGACCGTCTTCCAGAATCTGGAGCAGGGAATTGAAGATATCGGGATGGGCCTTCTCGACCTCGTCGAAGAGGACGACGGAGAACGGCTTGCGGCGCACCTTCTCGGTGAGCTGGCCACCCTCTTCGTAACCCACGTAACCGGGGGGAGAACCGAAGAGGCGGGAAACCGTGTGCTTCTCGCTGAACTCCGACATGTCGAGGGAGATCAGCGCGTCCTCGTCGCCGAAGAGGAATTCGGCGAGCGTCTTGGAGAGCTCGGTCTTACCGACACCGGACGGGCCGGCGAAGATGAACGAGCCACCGGGGCGCTTCGGGTCCTTCAGGCCGGCTCGCGTACGGCGGATCGCCTGCGAGAGGGCCTTGATGGCGTCCTTCTGGCCGATGACGCGCTTGTGGAGCTCGTCCTCCATGCGCAGCAGTCGGGAGGACTCCTCCTCCGTCAGCTTGAAGACCGGGATGCCGGTGGCGGTGGCCAGGACTTCGGCGATGAGCTCGCCGTCGACCTCGGCGACGACGTCCATGTCGCCGGCCTTCCACTCCTTCTCCCGCTTGGCCTTCGCCGCCAGCAGCTGCTTCTCCTTGTCGCGGAGGGAAGCCGCCTTCTCGAAGTCCTGGGAGTCGATGGCCGACTCCTTGTCGCGGCGGACACCCGCGATCTTCTCGTCGAACTCGCGGAGGTCCGGCGGCGCGGTCATCCGGCGGATACGCATCCGGGAACCGGCCTCGTCGATCAGGTCGATCGCCTTGTCCGGCAGGAAGCGGTCCGAGATGTAGCGGTCGGCCAGCGTCGCGGCCTGGACCAGCGCCTCGTCCGTGATGGAGACGCGGTGGTGGGCCTCGTAGCGGTCGCGCAGACCCTTGAGGATCTCGATGGTGTGCGGCAGCGACGGCTCCGCGACCTGGATGGGCTGGAAGCGGCGCTCAAGAGCGGCGTCCTTCTCCAGGTGCTTGCGGTACTCGTCGAGCGTCGTCGCACCGATCGTCTGGAGCTCACCTCGCGCCAGCATGGGCTTGAGGATGCTCGCGGCGTCGATCGCGCCCTCGGCGGCGCCCGCACCCACGAGGGTGTGGAGCTCGTCGATGAACAGGATGATGTCGCCGCGGGTGCGGATCTCCTTGAGGACCTTCTTCAGGCGCTCCTCGAAGTCACCGCGGTAGCGGGAACCGGCGACGAGTGCACCGAGGTCGAGGGTGTAGAGGTGCTTGTCCTTGAGGGTCTCGGGCACCTCGCCCTTGACGATGGCCTGCGCCAGGCCCTCGACGACCGCCGTCTTGCCGACGCCGGGCTCGCCGATGAGGACCGGGTTGTTCTTGGTACGGCGGGACAGCACCTGCATGACCCGCTCGATCTCCTTCTCGCGCCCGATGACCGGGTCGAGCTTGGATTCGCGAGCGGCCTGGGTGAGGTTCCGGCCGAACTGGTCGAGCACCAGGGACGTGGAGGGTGTGCCCTCCGCGGGGCCGCCCGCGGTGGCCGCCTCCTTGCCTCCCGAGTACCCGGAGAGCAGCTGGATGACCTGCTGCCGCACCCGGTTCAGGTCGGCGCCCAGCTTCACGAGGACCTGGGCGGCGACGCCCTCGCCCTCGCGGATCAGGCCGAGCAGGATGTGCTCGGTGCCGATGTAGTTGTGGCCAAGCTGAAGAGCCTCGCGGAGCGACAGCTCCAGGACCTTCTTGGCTCGGGGAGTGAAGGGGATGTGCCCGGACGGGGCCTGCTGGCCCTGACCGATGATCTCCTCCACCTGCTGGCGGACCGCCTCGAGCGAAATCCCGAGGCTCTCCAGGGCCTTAGCGGCGACACCCTCACCCTCATGGATAAGGCCCAGGAGGATGTGCTCGGTGCCGATGTAGTTGTGGTTGAGCATCCGGGCTTCTTCCTGAGCCAGGACGACAACCCGCCGCGCGCGGTCGGTGAACCTCTCGAACATCGTTAATCGCTCCTCAGAGCGGTCAGGCAGTAAGGGGTCGGTCCCCTCCCTGTCCTTCCGCAGCTTAGTCCCGCAAGCGGGGACCGCTCATTCCAACTGCCGACACCCGTCCTTGGCCTCCTGCCCCGAACGCCGACAACTGCTCCAACCCGATGGTGCGAGACGATGTTCCCGCAGGCCAGGCAGATACCCCTATCGCCAGTACGCCGATGGCGAACGTGAGACGTGCCGAGCTGCGTGTCGCCCCTCCCCACTAGGGATGTTCTTACCCGCAATTACAGACAGTCCATGCGGCGCGCGCCGGTTCCCTCCGCTACGGGCGAACATCCTTGCGCGCGGAAATGCACTCGCACGCCCCCGTCATGAGCACGTTGTGCACACGACTGCCGACTCTGCGTAACCCTTGGGGCGGTTCGGCAGTTCTTCGGACATGGCCCTCCCCATCCCGCCCCCACGTGCAGCGCTCGCCGACGAGCGCGACGGTGACTGTGCGTGGTGGTACGAGCACGAACTCGGCTGGCCGACGGAAGGGACCACTCCGGTGCGGTTGCCGACCGGGCTGCGGTTCGACGTCCTGGAGCTGCCTGCGGCCGCGGGGTACGCGGCGCTGCGGCGAGTGGGGCGCACCGGGCCCGTGGCGCTGACGGGACGGACCATGGGGCTGCTGGTGGCCGCGGGGAGCGCCGACGAGCTGCCGGGGCTGCTCGACTGGCTGGACTGGGGCGGGGTCTCCCTCGCGCTGACCGCCGTCGGCGCGGGCGGGCGGATCATCGCGCCGACGCCGCCCGGCTGGGCTCCTGGCTCGCCGGGGGCCGCCGCATGGCTGCGGCCCCCCGAGCTGCGGCACGAGGGGAAGCCTGAGCTCCCGGCCCTCGCCGGCCTCGGGAGCAGGGGTGGGGATGCTCCCGATCTCGTACGGCTCGTGGACGCGGTGGCAACGGAATGCCACCGGGCCCGGTTGATGCATGCCCGGACGGGGCGAACGACAACTGTGCAGCCGACAGCGGAGCTGTCGGCAAAGGGACTGCCGACGGGACGGTCGGCAGTTCAGCCGTTGGCCTTCTCGTAAGCCTCGCGGATCTCTGCCGGAACACGACCACGGTCATTCACATTGTGACCGTTCTCGCGCGCCCACTTACGGATCTCGGCAGTGTCCTTGTTGCCACCGGTAACGGCGCGTCCCTTGCCACGACCCGCCCCGGCACGGCCACCGGTACGCCGGCCACCCTTGGTGTACGGCTCAAGAAGACCACGGAGCTTGTCCGCGTTGGTCGTGGTGAGGTCAATCTCGTACGTCTTGCCATCCAGAGCGAACGTGACCGTCTCGTCCGCCTCGCCACCGTCGAGGTCATCGACAAGAAGGACCTGAACCTTCTGTGCCACCGGATTTCCTTTCATCGAAAATGCAGTACGCGGAAAGGAAACCGCTTTTCCCCGGAAAACACAAACCCCTGGGAGAGGTTCAGGAGCTCAAGAACACGGGAAACATGCGCGATTCGGACATAGGGTTCCGGCGCCTTCCGACGGTCACAGGTGCAGAAGCATCCGGCTGTTGCCCAAGGTGTTCGGCTTCACTCGTTCGAGACCGAGGAACTCTGCTACGCCCTCGTCATAGGAACGCAGCAGCTCGCTGTAGACATCTGTGTCGACCGGCGTCTCTCCGATCTCCACGAAGCCGTGCTTGGCGAAGAAGTCGACTTCGAAGGTGAGACAGAAAACCCGGCGCACACCCAGCCAGCGGGCGGTCTGCAACAGCTTGTCCAGCACTTGATGCCCCACTCCGGCGCCCTTGATGCTGTGATCGACCGCGAGAGTACGGACTTCGGCAAGGTCTTCCCACATCACGTGGAGTGCGCCGCAGCCGATGACCCGGGCGTCCTCGTCGCGTTCCGCGATCCAGAACTCCTGGATGTCCTCGTAAAGCGTCACCGTTGCTTTGTCGAGCAGGATGCCTTCGCGCACGTACCCGTCGAGGAGACGGCGGACCGAGGGCACATCGCTCGTCCGGGCACGCCGGACGGTGATGGCTGCGTTTATAACCGACGGTTCGGTACGGAAATCGGTATGCGGAAGCTCTGAGGACATGCCCAGACGCTATCGCCCGGACTCCGTGTCCGCGTCATCGGACGGGCGATCGGCGGCCTCCGGCAGCTCCGGCGATACGATCCGCATCGCGTCACTGAGAGCTTCCCGCTGCTCGGCGGACATCATGCCGAAGAAGGCGACAAGTGCGGCGGCGGGGTTGTCGCTGTGGGACCAGGCTTCGTTCATCAGTGCGGCCGAGTAGGCGGCGCGGGTGGAGACCGCCGTATATCGATATGCGCGGCCTTCGACTTCCCTGCGCACCCAGCCCTTCTGATGGAGATTGTCCATTACCGTCATGACGGTCGTGTACGCGATGGACCGTTCCTTCTGAAGGTCCTCAAGGACTTCCCGCACGGTGACCGGACGGTTCCATTGCCAGACCCGTGTCATCACGGCGTCTTCCAGCTCTCCCAATTGGCGAGGCACAGCGTCACCTTAGTGCTAGATGTCTGGAATGGCCGGTTATTTACGCAACAAAAGGGCGTGCGGCTCCTGATGAGCCGCACGCCCTTCATGCGGTACGCGAGGTGCGCTACGCGCCGTACCGGTCAGACGCCCTCGGTCCGCGGCGTCTGCTGCGCCGCCTCGGCGCGGCTGAGCGCCGAGTCCACGGCCGCGTCCTCCTTGGCCTTGTTCGGGCCGCCCTGGCTCTTGACGATCGTCACGACGAGGCCGATGAAGAAGGCGGCCATCACCACGGGGGGCACGAGCGCGGATACGTAGTCCATGGGATCCAGAGTAGCGATCCCGGTACGGACTTCCGCGCGACCCCTCCGTCGTCCGGCGTGGCTACCCCGCGGCGCGCTGCTGCGGGGGCGGGACGGGCCGACGGCGGGGCGGGAAGACTTCCGAGGGTTTCGGGGCGGGGCGCTCGGACGGCGGCACCGGACGGGCCGGGGCTGCCGGGGTCTTCGGCTTTTCGGGCTCCGCGGCCGCGGCCCGGCCGCCGGGCAGGGCGAGCAGGCGGCCGCGCTGCGCGGGCGCTGCCGTGGGGACGGCGCGTCCGGCGAGACGGGCCCGCACCGACCGCTCGGCGAGCACGTGGCAGCGCTCCAGGAGCACTGCGGCAACCGGTCTGCCCCGCTGGGTGCGCAGGGCGGCCAGATCCTCCGGACGGGGGTCGTATCCGGCGGCCAGGGCATCCTGGAGCAGCTCCAGGTAGCGGGTGACCGAGCCTGGCAGGGCGTCGCGGTAGCGGACGAGGTCGGCGAGGAGGAACGCGCGCAGCCGTCCCGCCTCCCCGACCGCCTCGTCCAGGGAGCCCGCGAGCCGCAGGCAGTCCTGGACGTCCTCGTCGGGCAGGGGCGCGGGGCGGAGGGCGTTGGCGAGGGCGCGTCGGAGCACACGCAGCTCGTCCGCGCTGAACGCCATACCGCCGCGTGATCCGTAGGGCGTGGGCATAACGCGACAATACGTGCTAAATGGACAAAATCCGTTTAGCTGGGCGACGGCGGCGCGGCGGCGGTCTTCGCACCGCCGCGCCGTTCCCGCAGGTACCCGGCGCGTGCCCTACATCCGGGCGATGTTGCGCTCGTACACCAGTCGCAGCCCGATGAGCGTGAGCCAGGGCTCGTGCTCGTCGATGACGGAGGACTCCCCCAACACCATCGGAGCAAGGCCGCCCGTCGCGATGACGGTGACGTCGTCCGGGTCGGCCGCCAGCTCCTTCTTCATGCGCTCGACGACTCCGTCGACCTGGCCCGCGAAGCCGTACACGATCCCCGCCTGCATGGCCTCGACCGTGTTCTTGCCGATCACGCTGCGCGGCCGGGCCAGCTCGATCTTGCGGAGCTGGGCGCCCTTCACGCCGAGCGCCTCGACCGAGATCTCGATGCCGGGCGCGATGACCCCGCCCGCGTACTCGCCACGGGCGGAGACCGCGTCGAAGGTGGTCGCCGTGCCGAAGTCGACGACGATCGCCGGGCCGCCGTAGAGATCGACGGCCGCGACCGCATTGATGATGCGGTCCGCGCCGACCTCCTTCGGGTTGTCCATCAGGATCGGGACGCCCGTCTTGATGCCCGGCTCGACGAGCACGGCGGGCACGTCGCCGTAGTAGCGGCGGGTGACCTCGCGCAGCTCGTGCAGGACGGCCGGGACCGTGGAGCAGATCGCGATGCCCTCGATGCCGTCGCCCAGCTCCTCGCCGAGCAGCGGGTGCATGCCCATCAGGCCGTTGAGCAGCACCGCGAGCTCGTCCGCGGTGCGGCGGGCGTCGGTGGAGATCCGCCAGTGCTCGACGATCTCCTCCCCGTCGAACAGGCCCAGGACGGTGTGGGTGTTGCCGACGTCGATGGTGAGCAGCATCAGACGCCGGCCCCGTCGGTGTCGCGGAAGTCCAGGCCGATGTCGAGGATCGGCGAGGAGTGGGTGAGCGCGCCGACGGCCAGGTAGTCGACGCCTGCGGCGGCGTAGGCACCGGCGGTGTCGAGGGTGAGCCGGCCGGAGGACTCCAGGACCGCGCGGCCGCCGACGAGCGCGACGGCCTCCTCGGTCCGGGACGGGGTGAAGTTGTCCAGCAGGATCAGGTCGGCGCCCGCCTCCAGGACCTCGCGGACCTGGTCCAGGGTGTCGACCTCGACCTCGATCGGTACGTCCGGGAACTCGTCCCGCACCCGCTTGAACGCCTCGGCGACGCCGCCCGCCGCGATGACGTGGTTGTCCTTGACCAGCGCGGCGTCGGAGAGCGACATCCGGTGGTTGACGCCGCCGCCGCAGCGCACCGCGTACTTCTCCAGGGCCCGCAGGCCCGGGGTGGTCTTGCGGGTGTCGCGGACCTTCGTCTTCGTGCCTTCGAGCACATCGGCCCAGGCGCGGGTGGCGGTCGCGATGCCGGAGAGCCTGCAGAGCAGGTTGAGCGCGCTGCGCTCGCCGGTGAGCAGGTCACGGGTGCGGGTGGTGACGGTCAGCAGCTTCTGGCCGGGAGCGACGCGGTCGCCGTCCTCGACATGGCGCTCGACCTCGAACTCGGCCGTGCAGACGATGGAGAGGACGGCCTCGGCGACGCGCAGACCCGCGACGACACCGGCCTCGCGGGCGGTGAAGTCACCGGTGGCCATGGCCTCCTCGGAGACCGTGGCGACGGTCGTGACGTCCACACCGCCGTCGAGGTCCTCCTCGATGGCGACGTGCGCGACGTCCTCGACCTGGACCGGGTCGAGGCCCGCGTCGGCGAGCAGCTGGGCGAGGTCGGGGTCGAGACCGCACTCCAGGGGGTCCAGCTCATAGCCTTCCTCCCCGCCGCCGCAGCCGCAGGCGTCCCCGCAGCCGCCCGCGGCCGGTGCGGGCGCGCCGATCTGGATCAGCGGTACGTCCACGGGTGTGGGGCGCGGATTCTCTTCGGGCGTGCTCACGGTTACGGCTCCTCGGGAGTGGGGTGGTTCGTGGGTGCTGCTGCGCAGTCTGGTGCCCCCGTCGCGCGTACGGGCGGGAATGCCTCGGACTCCGTACGGGCCAGGACCAGCTGCCGGTCGGGGGTGAGCCGGACGACGAGGTGGCGGCGCCAGGTCTCGTCGTCGCGCTCGGGCCGGTCCTCGCGCCAGTGGCAGCCTCGGGTCTCCTCGCGCTCCCGGGCTGCAGCGACCAGGACGCGCGAGACGAGGAGGAGGTTGGTGGCCTCCCATGCCTCGACGCCGGGCACCGCGACCTTGGGCTCGGCCGCCTCGGCGTCGACGGCGGCGCTGCGGTGCAGGGCCTCCAGCTCGTCGGCGGCGGTGGCGAGGCTTGCGGCGGAACGAAGGACTCCGGCGCCCTGGGTCATGATCCGCTGGATCTGCGGCCGCACCTCGGGGGCAAGGAGCGGGGAGGGGGCGGGGGATCCGGCGGCCGGGATTTCGGAGGCCGGGGCCTGCACGGTGCGCGGCCCGTTCGCGACGATGTCCGCAGCGATGCGTTCGGCGAAGACCAGCCCCTCCAGGAGCGAGTTGGACGCCAGCCGGTTCGCGCCGTGCACACCCGTGCAGGCGACTTCTCCGCACGCGTACAGACCCGGGACCGTCGTCCGGCCGCGCAGGTCGGTGCGGATGCCGCCGGAGGCGTAGTGCGCGGCGGGGGCCACCGGGACGGGTTCGGTGATCGGGTCGATGCCGTTGGCGCGGCAGGCCGCCAGGATCGTGGGGAACCGCTGCTCCCACATCTCGGCGCCGAAGTGGCGGGCGTCGAGGTACATGTGCTCCGCGCCGTGCAGCTGCATCTGGCGGGTGATGGCCTTGGCGACGATGTCGCGGGGCGCCAGCTCCGCCAGTTCGTGCTGTCCGACCATGAACCGCGTACCGGACGCGTCGACGAGATGGGCGCCCTCGCCCCGTACCGCTTCCGATACGAGGGGCTGCTGGCCCTCGGCGTCCGAGCCGAGGAAGAGGACCGTCGGGTGGAACTGGACGAACTCGAGGTCGGAGACCTCCGCACCGGCCCGCAGGGCGAGCGCGACACCGTCGCCGGTGGAGACCGGCGGGTTGGTGGTGGCGGAGAAGACCTGGCCCATGCCGCCGGTGGCAAGGACCACCGCGGGGGCGTGGACCGCGCCGACGCCGTCGTGCTGGCCCTCGCCCATGACGTGCAGGGTGACGCCCGCGGTATGCCCCTCGGCGTCCGTCAGCAGGTCCAGCACCAGGGCGTTCTCCACGGTGTGGAGGGCGGCGGAGCGGACCGCCTCGACCAGGGTGCGGGAGATCTCTGCGCCCGTCGCGTCCCCGCCCGCGTGGGCGATACGGCGGCGGTGGTGGCCGCCCTCGCGGGTGAGCGCGATGTCGCCGGTGTCGGTGGTGTCGAAGTGCGCGCCGGTCTCGATCAGGCGGCGTACGGCGTCGGGGCCCTCGGTGACCAGGGTCCGCACCGCGGACTCGTCGCACAGGCCCGCGCCCGCGACCAGGGTGTCGGCCAGGTGCTGTTCGGGGGTGTCGCCCTCGCCGAGCGCCGCAGCGATGCCGCCCTGCGCCCAGCGGGTGGAGCCGTCGTCGAGGCGGGCCTTGGTGACGACGACGGTGGCGAGGCCCGCGGCCGCGCAGCGCAGCGCGGTGGTGAGGCCGGCGACGCCGGAGCCGACCACCACGACATCCGCGTCGATGGCCCAGCCGGGGGCGGGGGCGGTCAGCCGTATTCCGGTCACGTGTCGGCTCCGAAGGTCAGCGGGATGTTGTCGATGAGTCGGGTGGCACCCACCCGCGCGGCAACGGCGAGGATCGCGTCACCGGTGGTCCGGTCATCGGGGATCTCGGTGAAGTCGGCCGGGTCCACGAGCGCCAGATAGTCCAGTGCGAGCGGGGGCTGCGCGGCGGCCGCGTCGTCGAGGATCGTCCGCGCGGCGGCGCGTACCGCCGCGGGTCCGTCGTCCGGCCGGGCCCAGGCCACCGCCTGGGTGTCGGCGGCCGCGCGGACCTCACCGAGGCGGGTGAGCGCGGCGGCCCGGCCCGTCGTCGCCGTCGTGGTCTGCGCGCGGGCGTGCAGCGCCTGCTGGGCGGCGAGCCGGTCCCGGGCGGCGAACAGGGCCCGGGAGAGAGCGAGGGCGGTGCGGCGCTCCTCGGCGTCGAGGAAACGGTTGCGGCTGGAGAGCGCGAGTCCGTCGGGCTCGCGGACCGTCTCCACGCCGACGATCTCCACCGGGAAGTTCAGATCGCGCACCATGCGGCGGATCAGCGCCAGCTGCTGGGCGTCCTTCTGTCCGAAGAACGCGGCATCGGGGCGGGTGAGGTGCAGCATCTTGGCGACGACGGTCAGCATCCCGTCGAAGTGTCCCGGGCGGGACGCACCTTCCAGCCGCTCGCCCATCGGGCCGGCGTCAATCCTGACCTGCGGTTCGCCTCCGGGGTAGACCTCGTCGACGGACGGGGCGAAGACGGCGTCGGCGCCGGCCGCGCCCGCGACGGCGAGATCGGCGTCGAGGGTACGGGGGTAGCGGTCGAGGTCCGCCGCCTCACCGAACTGCAGCGGGTTGACGAAGACGGTGACGACGACCTGGCCGTCCGGGCCCGCGGCGGCGCGTGCGGCACGGATCAGGGTGGCATGGCCCTCGTGCAGGGCTCCCATCGTCATGACGACGGCCCGCGGCCCCTTGCGTGCGCCGAACGTGTCGAGTTCGGCCGCGGTACGCAGCAGCGTGGTTGCTCCGGTGGTATTCATCGGGTCCCTCCCGGTCCGGTGCCGCCCGCACCGGTCGCACCGTCGGAAAGGACGCCGAGCAGGTCCTCCGCCAGTTCCGGCTTGAGCAGGCCGTGCGCGAGCGCCCGGTCGGCGGTCGCGCGGGCCATGGCGAGGTAACCGGCCACGGTCTGCGGGGCGTGCCTGCGCAGCTCGCCGATGTGCGCGGCGACCGTGCCCGCGTCGCCGCGGGCCACCGGGCCGGTCAGCGCGTTGTCACCGGAGCGCAGCGCGTTGTCGAGTGCGGCGCCGAGGAGAGGGCCGAGCATCCGGTCGGGGGCCGCGACCCCCGCCGTGCGCAGCAGCTCCATCGACTGGGCGACCAGGGTGACCAGGTGGTTCGCACCGAGGGCGAGCGCCGCGTGGTAGAGCGGACGGGACTCCTCCGCGATCCATTCGGGCTCGCCGCCCATCTCGATGACGAGCGCCTCGGCGGCAAGCCGCAGCTCCTCGGGGGCGGTGACTCCGAAGGAGCAGCCGGCCAGCCGCTGTACGTCGACAGCGGTGCCGGTGAACGTCATCGCCGGGTGCAGGGCGAGCGGCAGGGCGCCGGCCCGCAGCGCGGGGTCCAGGACCCTGGTCCCGTAGCGCCCCGACGTGTGGACGATCAGCTGTCCCGGGCGGACCGCGCCCGTCTCGGCGAGGCCCTCGACCAGGCCGGGCAGGGCGTCGTCCGGGACGGTCAGCAGCACCAGCTCGGCGCGGGCGAGCACCTCTGCGGGCTGCACGAGGGGGACGTCGGGCAGAAGCGTGGCGGCGCGGCGCACGGACGCGTCGGAAACACCCGAGACGGCGACCGGGCGGTGTCCGGCGAGCTGCAGGGATGCGGCGAGAGCGGGGCCGACTCGGCCCGCGCCCACGACGCCGACGGTGAGGCGGGCGGGGCGGTCCCTCGCGTCGAGGGGCTCCCTGGGTGTTGTTGCGTTCACGCGGGCGATGGCCTTCCGTTCCAGTCCGCGGGGGGTACCGGACGATTTCTCTGCATGCTACGCCAGCGTTTCGTCCGGGCCCCCCGGCCGTCCACAGGCTGTGGACGAACGCGTGGATCGCCGACGGGGGAGGGGCCGCGCAGCGGTGTGGGCGGGGGCGGCGTTCTGCGTGATGATCGTCCCATGGCAGACACGGATGAGCAGGTGCAGGTGCAGGTGCGGGACGAGGTACGGGGTGACTCCCCGGACAACGAACAGGCGGAGCGCCTTCGCCGGCTCGGCGCCTGGCGGCGGGCCGAGCGGGTCCTTGCGCGGCCGCAGGTCGACCGCACCCTCGGGGAGCAACTGGCCGACCTCGCCGCGCACGCCGCGTCCGTCGCCGACCCGGACCAGCCCGCGGACATCTACGGGGACGGCGTCGTCGCCCAGCTGGAGACGCGGATCGCCGGGCTGCTGGGCATGGAGGCGGCGGCGTTCTTCCCGACCGGGACGATGGCGCAGCAGGTCGCCCTGCGCTGCTGGGCGGGGCGCACCGGCAATCCGACCGTGGCGCTGCACCCGCTCGCCCACCCCGAGGTGCACGAGCGCGGCGCGCTGGGGGTGGTGAGCGGGCTGCGTACCGTCCACCCGACGTCCGCGCCGCGGCTGCCCACCGCGGAGGAGATCCGCGACTTCGCCGAACCGTTCGGCACGCTGATGCTGGAGCTTCCGCTGCGCGACGCCGGTTTCGTCCTGCCGGAGTGGGAGGAGCTGGAGGCCGTGGTGGCGGCCGCGCGCGAACGTGATGCAGTGGTGCACATGGACGGCGCGAGGCTGTGGGAGTGCGCCCCCCGGTTCGGACGCGGGCTGCCGGAGATCGCGGCGCTGGCGGACAGCGTGTACGTGTCGTTCTACAAGACCCTCGGCGGGCTGTCGGGGGCGGCGCTCGCCGGTCCCGAGTCCCTGATCGAGGAGGCGCGCACCTGGCGCCACCGGTACGGCGGGCAGCTCTTCCAGCAGTTCCCGGCGGCGCTGGCCGCGCTGATCGGTCTGGAACGGGAGCTGCCGAAACTGGCTTCGTACGTGGCGCAGGCGAAGGTGGTGGCCGGTGCGCTGGCAGAGAGGTTCGCGGAGTCCGCAGTGCCGTGGTTCCGGGTGCATCCGGAGCCGCCTCACACACATCAGTTCCAGGTGTGGCTGCCGTACCCGGCGGATGTCCTGACGGAGGCGGGAGTGCGGCAGGCGGAGGAGACGGGTGTGGCGCTCTTCCGCAGGTGGCACCCGGCCGCCGCGGGGCCGCCCGGGATGTCGTACACGGAGGTCACGGTGGCGGAGGCGGGACTGGAGTGGACGAAACGCGATGTGCGCGAAGCGGTGGGGGAATTCGTGCGGCGGCTGGCTTAGAGGAGGGCGGGTGCCGGGGCGTCCGGGGCCGTTCCGTCCTCGATCGCCGGACGGGCAAGCCGGTGGCGCCGGGGCCACCGCCCCGGTCGGCGGGCGCCCCGGTCGTCCGAGCAAGTGTTCCGTCCTCACCCGCCGGACGGGCCGGAAGTGCCGGGCCGGGCGGGGCCGCCGGACCGGCCGACGGTCCCCGGCGGGCGGTGGGTGAGGCGTTCTCGTAGGGCCGTTCTCCAGCGGCGGTCCGCCGGGCGGCCTTCGATCACCGCTGCGAAGCGGCGGGCGTCACGGGCCTCCCGCACGACCCCCCAGTCGTGCCGGCCGGGCAGCGGCGGCGGCGCTTCCCCGTGCTGAGCCGCGCGGTAGCTGTCGATCATGTGTTGCTGCATCGCGTCCATGACCTCAGCGTGGGCCGCTCCGGCGGGTCCGGCCCGTCGATTGACGACCACCGTCAAATGGCGCGTGACGCTCTCGCCGCGCCCCGCACTATGGAGGGGTGAGCGTGAACATCGACATCGCGGGACTGCCGTCCGAACGCATCGTCTTCGAGACCTCGCCCCTCGCCGAGCTGGGGCTCGCGCTGCATGCGCTCTCCGAGCCGGGGCACCACCCCGGCCTGCACGGCTGGGCGACGGCGACCGGCAGTGCGCTGGAGCCGGACCTGGCCGACCGGCTGCACGAGGCCGAGTTCCTGTGGCGGAACACGTTCTCGGACGTCTTCATGCCGTTCGCCGGGGTCCGCGGCGGTGACGGCAGGACCGGGGCGACGCTCGCCGAGGACCTCGACATCCTCGACCGGCTGGACGACGAGCGGTTCGTCGCCGCCGCCCTGGAGTTCACCTGCGCCAGCCTGTACGGGATCGGCGCCCCTTCCCCGCTCGGCGACCCGGGCATGCGCGCCCGCGCCCTGGACATGGCGGCGGCGCGCGGTCCGCGGCAGGTGGAGTTCACCCAGCAGCTGCTGGCCGACCCCGCCCCTGTACGCCGCTGGGTCCGGCGCCTCCTCGAGGACTGCGACGAGGCGTTCTTCGCGGACACCTGGCGCCGGGTCCAGGTCCAGCTGGTCGCCGACGCCCGGCACAAGACGGATCTGCTGCGCCGCAAGGGCGCCGACGAGGCGTTGGGCGCGGTGTCCGCAGCGCTCTCGCTCGACGAGAGCCGCGGCCGGATCAGCGTCGACAAGATGACCGAGGGCTCGACCACCGCGACCGACCCGTCGATCGGCCCCGGGCTGACGCTCATCCCGTCCAGCTTCGGCTGGCCGCATCTGATGGTGCTGCACGCACCCGGCTGGCGCCCGGTGATCCACTACCCGGTGCACCGCCCGGAGCTGCCGTCCCCCGCCTCGGTCGAGATCCTCCAGCTGCGGATGGAGGCGCTGGCCCACCCCATGCGGATGCGCCTGTGCCGCAACCTCGCCCGTTCCCCGTACACCACCGGTGAACTCGCCGACTCGCACAGCATCACGGCGCCCGAGGTCTCCCGGCATCTCTCGGTACTCAAGAAGGCCGGCCTGGTGACCACGCGACGCCGCGGCCGCTACGTACTGCACCAGCTGGACCTGACCGTGGTGGCCAGGCTCGGCAGCGACTTCCTGGAGGGTGTGCTGCGGTGAGCGGCGCCGGGCGGCCGTGGGCTCGGTCCAGTTGCGCCTGAGCCCGGACGGGGCGCGCGAAGAGACCGCGATGAGTTGCGGGGTCAGCCCGCCCCGCCCCCGCCGGCCCGCACAAGCCCCGTCTCGTACGCGAGGACGACGACCTGCACCCGGTCGCGCAGGTTCAGCTTGGTGAGGATGCGGCCGACGTGCGTCTTCACCGTCGCCTCGGACAGCACCAGGCGTGCCGCGATCTCGCCGTTCGACATGCCCTGCGCCACCAGCAGCATCACCTCGCGTTCGCGTTCGGTGAGCTTGCCGATGTCCTTGTGCTGCGGTTCGTCACCGCTGCTCGGCAGCAAGGGCGAGAAGCGGTCGAGCAGTCGTCGCGTGGTGGACGGGGCGACGACCGCGTCCCCGCTGTGCACCGAACGGATCGCGGCGAGCAGCTCGCCCGGCGGCACGTCCTTGAGCATGAAGCCGCTGGCCCCCGCCTTCAGTCCGGAGAAGGCGTACTCGTCGAGGTCGAACGTGGTCAGGATGAGCACCTTGGGCGCATCGGGCCCGGCACAGATGCGCCGGGTCGCCTCGACGCCGTCCAGCCTCGGCATGCGGACATCCATCAGCACCACATCCACGGCGGTGGAACGAAGGTTCTCGATCGCCTCCGCGCCGTCGCCGGCCTCGGCGACGACCTCCATGTCCGGCTGGGCTGCGAGCACCATCCGGAAACCGGTGCGCAGCAGCACCTGGTCGTCGACGAGCATCACGCGGATCGCCATGAGGGTTCTTGTCTCCTGTTCCTGTCCGGCAAGGGTCAGTCGGCTAGTGGGCGGGCTTGAGCGGCAGCAGCGCGCTGATCCGGAAACCGCCGCCGGGGCGCGGCCCGGCGTCGAGCGTGCCGCCGACCATGCCGACCCGCTCCCGCATGCCGATCATCCCGTGGCCCGCGCCGTCGGCGCCGCCGTCCTCGTACAGTTCGTGCGCGGCGCCCCGGCCGTCGTCCTCGACCAGCAGCCCGAGCCCGTCGTCGAAGTAGACCAGCCGCACACTCGCACCGGCGTCCGGGCCACCGTGCTTGCGGGTGTTGGTCAGGGCCTCCTGCACGATGCGGTACGCGGTCAGCTCGACCCCACTGGGGAGCGGGCGCGGGGTTCCCTCGATCTTGAAGTCCACTGCCAGGCCGGTCTGCCTGACCTGCTCGATCAGGTCCTCGATCTGCTCGACGTCGGGCTGCGGGACGTACTCCCCGCTCTCCCGGGCGTCGCCGGTCCGCAGCACGCCGAGCAGCCGGCGCATCTCGGCGAGTGCCTGCCTGCCGGTGCTGGAGATCGTCTCCAGGGCCTGCCGGGCCTGGTCGGGCGCCGCGTCCATCACATAGGCCGCACCGTCGGCCTGCACCACCATGACGGAGACGTTGTGTGCGACGACATCGTGCAGTTCGCGGGCGATACGGGCCCGCTCGGCGGCCACCGCGACCTTCGACTGCGCCTCGCGCTCCCGCTCGAGACGGGCGGCGCGCTCCTCCAACTGATCGAAGTACGCCCGTCGGGTCCGCATCGAGTCGCCGAGCACCCAGGCGAGCACGAACGGCACCGTCATGACGATGACGACGAAGACCTCCTGCGCCCAGTTGCCGTGCGGCTCGTTCGGCCAGCGCAGCTGCGAGAGACCGGCCGCGCAGAGACTGCAGCCCAGCGCGAGCCGGGACGCCCAGCGCTCACCGACCGTGGCCACGGTGAAGGTGATCACCAGCATGGCGAAGTTCGCGACGCTCGGTCCGACACCGGACACCAGCTGTGCGACGCCCATCGCGACGGCGAGCAGCAGCATCTTCTCCGGTGCCCGGCGGCGCAGCGCGACGACCAGGCAGAGACCGATGATGATCGGCACGGCGGGGAGCCGCTCCGATCCACGGCTCGGGTCGGCCACCACGGACACGCCGGAGAGACCGAGGAGGACGACAGCCCAGAAGGTGTCGACGCCCGTCGGGTGTCTGCGGATGAAGTCGTAGAGGCGCTGCACGTAACCCAGCGTAGGGAAGGCCGACAGGTGACCGGGTCAGCCGAAGGGCCGATCCGGTTCCAGGGACCGTACTCCCCAAGGTGGAGACTTGGCTCCGTGACGGATGAGTGGCGTGGGTGGCAGGAGGCGGCAGAGACCGCTTTGTACGGGGACGGGGGGTTCTACCGGAGCCCCGAGGGGCCTGCCGGGCATTTCCGTACCTCCGTGCATGCCTCGCCGCTGTTCGCCGCCGCCGTGGCCAGGCTGCTGGCCGGGACGGCGCGGGAGCTGGGAACGGACCGGATCGATCTGGTCGACCTGGGGGCCGGGCGGGGCGAGCTGCTGACGGGGGTGCTGGCGGCGCTGCCGGACAACGCCCCGGCGGGGCTCGCGGTACGGGCGTATGCGGTGGAGATCGCCGCCCGGCCGCCGGGTCTGGACCCCCGGATCGAGTGGTGCGCCGAGCCGCCGCAGGGGGTGCGGGGGCTGCTGTTCGCCAACGAGTGGCTGGACAACGTGCCGACGCCGGTCGCGGAGACCGACGCGGACGGCGTCGACCGGTATGTGCTTGTCCGGACGACGGACGGCACGGAACGGCTGGGCGAACCGGTGACCGGGGAGGACGCCGAGTGGCTGCGCCGCTGGTGGCCGTCGGCCGGTCCTGGCAGCCGCGCGGAGATCGGGCGGCCGCGCGACGAGGCGTGGGCGCGGGTGGTCGCCACCCTGTCCGAGGGGCTCGCCGTGGCGGTCGACTACGCCCACGTACGGGAGGCGCGGCCGCCGTTCGGCACGCTGACCGGTTTCCGGGCCGGGCGCGAGGTGCGGCCGGTGCCGGACGGCAGCTGCGACCTGACCTCGCATGTGGCGCTGGACGCGTGCGCGGCGGCGGGTGCGGGGGGCGGGACGGAGCCGGAGGTGGTGGATCAGCGGGAGGCGCTGCGCGGGCTCGGGGTCAGCGGGGGGCGGCCGTCGCTCGCACTCGCATCGACCGACCCGGCGGCATATGTGCGGGCCCTGGCGTCGGCGGGCGAGGCGGCCGAGCTGACCGCACGGGGCGGACTGGGCGATTTCGGATGGCTGATGCAACGGGTGGGGGCGAGCCCGTCGAGCCCCTCCGGCGTTTGACGAGCGGGCTCCGCGGCAGCGCCCCGGAGGCAACGCGGTCCGGGGTGCCGGGCGGACGGGCCGGAAAGCCCGGGGCCCGGAGCACGCTGTGCGGCGCGCAGGGAATACTGGCCGTATGACGGAGACGACGGTCGGCATCGGTGGCGCGGCGGAGAGCACCGACATGGTGCTCAACATCGGGCCGCAGCACCCCTCGACACATGGCGTGCTCCGTCTGCGGATCGTCCTCGACGGCGAGCGGATCCAGCACGCCGAGCCGGTCATCGGCTATATGCACCGCGGTGCGGAAAAGCTTTTCGAGGCGCGCGACTACCGGCAGATCGTGATGCTCGCCAACCGTCACGACTGGCTGTCGGCCTTCTCCAACGAGCTGGGTGTCGTGATGGCTGTCGAGCGGATGCTCGGCATGGAGGTCCCGGAGCGCGCGGTCTGGACACGGACACTCCTCGCCGAGCTGAACCGGGTGCTGAACCACCTGATGTTCCTCGGCTCGTACCCGCTCGAACTCGGCGGCATCACCCCGGTGTTCTACGCCTTCCGGGAACGCGAGGAGCTGCAGGCCGTGATGGAGGAGGTCTCCGGCGGCCGGATGCACTACATGTTCAACCGGGTCGGCGGTCTCAAGGAGGACCTCCCCGCCGGCTGGCTCGGCCGCGCCCGGGACGCCGTCGCCTCGGTCCGCTCACGGATGGACGTGTACGACCGGCTGGTGCTCGGCAACGAGATCTTCCGGGGCCGTACCCGCGGTGTCGGTGTGCTGTCCGCCGAGACCGTGCACGCGTACGGGGTGTCCGGGCCGATCGCCCGCGCCTCCGGGGTCGACTTCGATCTGCGGCGCGACGAGCCGTATCTGGCGTACGGGGAGCTGCAGGACACCCTCAAGGTCGTCACCCGTACCGAGGGCGACTGCCTGGCCCGGTTCGAGTGCCTGCTGGAACAGACCCACAACGCGCTGGACCTGGCGGACGCCTGCCTGGACCGGATGGCCGGGCTGGCGCCCGGTCCGATCAACCAGCGGCTGCCCAAGGTGCTGAAGGCCCCCGAGGGCCACACCTACGCCTGGACCGAGAACCCGCTCGGGATCAACGGCTACTACCTGGTGTCCAAGGGCGAGAAGACCCCGTACCGGCTGAAGCTCCGCTCCGCCTCGTACAACAACATCCAGGCGCTCACCGAGCTGCTGCCGGGCACGCTGGTCGCCGACATGGTCGCGATCCTGGGCTCGCTGTTCTTCGTCGTCGGCGACATCGACAAGTAGCTCCTGCCGCCGACGCCCCGCGGCAGGACAGGCCCTGAGGGCTGCCCCGCCATCCCTGGCGGGACAGCCCTCAGGAGATCGCGCTGCGCAGCTCCACGACGTCCAGTTGCTCCGTCTCGTCGTGCGCGGTCAGGTCGATGACCTTGCCGACGGCCCGGTTCTGCGCGGCCCCCGTGCGGTGCGCTGCCAGCGCCTCCTCGCCGACCACGTCCGCGAGGTCCTCGTTCTGCACGGACTCGATCGCGGCGTGCGCCTTCTGCGTACCGAAGAAGTCGAAGCTGCCCTGCGGCACCGAATGACGGCGGGACGCGGCGTACGGAACGACCGCGCTGGCGGCCGGGACTGCGCGCGGCGCGGGGAGCGCGGTGGACGGGCGGGCCGGGGGCAGGGCGGCCGACAGGCGGCGGTGCTGTTCGGCATCGGCCGCCGCGTGCTTCCCCTTGTGCTCCTCCGCCTCCTGGGCGCGCTCCGCGAGATCGCGCTTCCTGGCCTGCTCGGCGGTGCGGCGGGCCTCCTGGAGCGCGGCGTTGCGGGTGAGGTCCTGAAGGGCCTGGGCGGCGCGCGCATACGCGGCAGGTGTCGGCGTGGAGCGGGCGGCGGGCAGCTCCCGGGGCGAGGCGGCTTCGAGCGCGAGCTGCCTGCGTCCCTCCAGCGCGCTGGCCCGCTCGGTCTCGGCGTTGGCGTAACGGCGCAGCAGTGCGGCGTGCTCGCCGCGCAGACCGGCAAGCTCCACACGCTTGCGGCGCAGCTTCGTCTCCAGCCGGACGCGCAGGGCCCGCGACTCCTCCAGGTCGGCCTCGAGCTCCGCGATGCGCTCCTCGGTCTTCCATTCGTCGCTTGCGCGGGCACGCATCAGCTCCGCGACGCGACGGCCGGCCTCCCGGTCCCAGGAGCGCATCAGATACGCACCGGTGACGGCGGCGGCCGCAACGGCGGCGACCAGTCCGCGCAGGACCAGGGGCTCGGCGAGGAGCCAGGCGCCCCCAGCACAGACGACCGACGCTCCGGCGACGACCGAGGGCGGAAGGATTCTGTGCAGAGGTGGCGAATGGCGATGACGTCCACGTGGCATGGCCTGAAATTTACCGTGCGTACGGGTCGGTTGGGAGGCCGCCCGGCAATCTGTTCCCCGCCGGTTACCTGACGGGTTACCAGACGGCCCCCGAAGTGGCCCCTTCCTACTTCTTGATCAGACCTTTCGACTGCAGATAGTCCTTGGCCACATCGGCCGGCTTGGCACGCTCGGCGTCGACCTTGCGGTTCAGTTCCGCGAGGTCCTCGGTGGTGAGCGTCTTGGTGAGCTTGCCGAGCGCATCGGCGATGTCCTGCGCCCCGGCGTCCTTGGCATTGAGGACCGGAACGATGTTGTCCGCATTCTGGAGCTTCTTGTCGTCCTCCAGGAACACCAGGTCGAAGCTGTCCAGCACCGCGTCGGTGGTGGTGGTGAGGACCAGCTGGTCCTTGCCGTCCTTGACGGCCTGCTTGGACTGCGGGGTGCCGACTCCCTTCGGGTCGATACCGGTGACATCAATGCCGTACGTCTTCTTCAGACCCGGTGCGCAGAAGGGCCGCACCTCGCACTCGTCACCCGCCGCGATCTTCACCTTCAGCTTGGACGCACCCAGATCCGAAAGGGTCTTGAGCTTGTTCTTGTCGGCGAATTCCTTGGTCACCGCGAACGCGTTCTGGTCGACCGCTTCGCCGTACGGGAGCACCTTCAGTCCGCGCGGGGTGGCGAGCTTCTCCAACGCGGCGGTGGTGGCCGCCGCGTCACCGGAGGCGACCGGGTTCTTCTCGGCCGTCTTCGCGCCGTTGGCCTTGGCGTTGAGGAATTCGGCGATCGTCGCGGCGTATTCCGGGACGACGTCGATCTCGCCCTTCTCCAGGGACGGCTCGTACAGTTCCCGGTTCTTCACCGTGGTGACCGAGGTGCTGTATCCGGCGTCGCCGAGGATCTGTGCGTACAGCTCGGCGAGCACCTTGGACTCGGTGAAGGCCGCGGCGCCGACGACGAGCGAGCCCTTCTTCCCCGGGTCACCGGACGCGGCGGAGCCGCCCTTGTCCTTCTCCAGGCTGTCGCCGCCGCAGGCGGCGAGCGAGCCGGCCAGTGCGACCATGCCGATGACCGCGCCCGCTATGCGCGAGGTCTTGCTCATGATGTTCTCCGTCCACAGCAACAGGGCTGATTACGAGTCGTGTCGGGCAAATCGGATGGGTCAGGCGGTCCGGCGGCGGCGGAGCGGCGACAGAGCCCGGTCCAGCCCCACCAGCACGGCCTCCACCGCCAGCGCGAGCACGGCGACGAGCAGCGCGCCGGCGACCACCTGCGGTGTGTTGTACGTGTTGAAGCCGGCGGTGATGATGCGGCCGAGCCCGCCCTGACCGACCATGGCGGCGATCGTCGCCGTGGCGATCACCTGGACCGCCGCCGAGCGCAGACCGGTCATGATCATCGGGTAGGCGAGCGGGAGCTCGACCCGCACGAAGAGCTGGCCGCCCGACATCCCCATGCCGCGTGCCGCCTCGGCCACCGACCGGTCCACCTCCGTCATCCCGACATAGGCGTTGGTCAGCAGCGGCGGCACGGCGAACAGGACCAGCGCGATGATCGTCGGCACATAACCGGCGTTGCGCAGCGGCGACACCATGAACAGGGCCAGCACCGCGAAGACCGGGATCGCCCGCCCCACATTGGAGACGTTCACGGCCACCGCGCCGCCCTTCCCGATGTGCCCCAGGTACAGCGCGACCGGCAGCGCGATCGCGCAGGCCAGCACGAGCGACACCCCGCTGACGTACAGATGCTCGCCGAGCCGGTGCCCGGCCCCGCTCTCCCCCGACCAGTTGGCGCCGGTGGTCAGCCAGGTCCAGGCCTCGCCGAGTACTCCCATGGGTCAGACCGCCTTCACCTTGGCGACCGCACCCACGGCGTCGCGCGTCGTGCGTATGCGGGTCCAGGGGGTCAGCAGCCGTTGCACCCCGAGCAGCAGCAGGTCCGCGACCACCGCGAGCAGCACGCAGAGCACCGAAGCGGTGAGCACCTGCGCCTTGAAGAAGCTCGGCAGGGCGTCCTCGATGAGGTTGCCGAGGCCGCCCCTGCCGACGATCGAGCCGACCGTGGTGAGCGCGACGGTGGAGACGGTGGCGATCCGGACCCCGGCCATCACCGCGGGCAGGGCGAGCGGGAGTTCGACCTCCCACAGGAGTCGGCCCGGCCCGTATCCCATGCCCTTCGCGGCGTCCCTCGCCTCCTGGGGCACGGCTTCGAGCCCGGCCAGGATGTTCCGTACGAGAATGGTCAGCGAATACAGCACCAGACCGGTGACGACCAGCGCGGCCGAGAGCCCGAACAGCGGCAGCAGCAGCGAGAACATCGCCAGCGACGGCACGGTGTAGAGCACCGTCGTCAGTCCGAGCACCGGTCCCGCGATGCGCCGGCTGCGGCGCGCGAGCAGCGCCAGCGGAAATGCCACCAGGAGCCCGATCGCCACCGAGACAGCGGTGATCCAGATGTGCTGAACGGTCGCATCGGTCAACTCCTGGCTACGGGAACGGAGATACTCACCGCAGATCCAGTCGTTCGTCACCAGGCAGTTCTGTCCGGCCATCCGTCCCCCACCTCCCGTTCGCCGGTCCGTGCCGATGTCTGGCGACCCTATCCCCGACCACTGACAATCGCCGAGGCCGTTGTATTCCAGCAACATGTCCTTCACAGAGCACGCGCCACAATGGGGAACCATGATCCGTTTCGAGCACGTCACCAAGCGGTACGCCGACGGCACGACCGCAGTCGACGACCTTTCCTTCGAAGTGGCCGAGGGTGAACTGGTCACGCTCGTAGGGCCGTCCGGCTGCGGCAAGACCACCACCATGAAGATGGTGAACCGGCTGATCGAACCGACCGAGGGGCGGATATTCCTCGACGGGGACGACATATCGGCCATCGACCCCGTCCGGCTCCGCCGCCGTATCGGCTATGTGATCCAGCAGGTCGGACTTTTTCCGCACAAGACGGTGCTGGAGAACACCGCGACGGTTCCTCATCTCCTGGGCTGGAAGCGGGGAAAGGGCCGTGAGCGCGCCGTCGAACTCCTGGATCTCGTCGGACTTGACCCTTCCGTTTATGGCGACCGATATCCGGACCAGCTCTCCGGTGGTCAACGCCAACGCGTGGGAGTGGCAAGGGCGCTGGCCGCTGATCCGCCGGTACTGCTGATGGACGAGCCTTTCGGCGCGGTCGACCCGGTGGTCCGCGAACGGCTGCAGAACGAATTCCTCAAACTCCAGGCCCAGGTCCGGAAAACCGTGTTGTTCGTCACGCACGACATCGAGGAAGCCGTCCGGCTCGGCGACCGCATCGCCGTCTACGGGCAGGGCTCCATCGAGCAGTTCGACACCCCCGCGACCGTGCTCGGTGCCCCCGCCACCCCGTACGTCGCGGACTTCGTCGGCGCCGACCGCGGCCTCAAGCGGCTCTCCGTGACCCCCATCGAGGAGAGCGACCTCGACCAGCCGCCCGTCGTCCATCTGGACGACCCGCTCTCCCGGGCGACCGAGCGGCTGCGTGCCCAGGGTGCGCGCTGGGCCGTCGTCCTGGACGCCGACGACCATCTGCACGGCTGGATCCCGGCCGGCACCGCCCTCACCGAGGCCAAGGGCACGGTCCGCGAACACGCCCGCCGCATGGAGGCGTGGCTCCCCGTCGGCGCCCCGCTCAAGCAGGCGTTCGCCACGATGCTGCAGCACGACGCGGGCTGGATCGCGGTCATCGACAAGGACAGCGCCGGCCGGTTCCTCGGGGTGCTCACCCCTGCCCGCCTCCATGAGGCGCTGCGCCGCTCGATCGACGCGGACGCCCAGGACCTGCCGCGCGCCGACGTGAACGTGGAGACGGTGGCCCGGGCGGGCTCCATCTGAACCGGGGGCACGCGCCCGGCACCTCCACGAGCCTGCCGCACCCGGTCAGTTCTCGCTCAGCCGGCTGCTCATCCACTCCAGCGCCGAAGGGATCTCCCGCCGCCAGGTGTTGAAGTTGTGCCCGCCGCTGTCCAGCACGATCGAGGAGACCTGGGCGGGCGCCTTCACCTTCGCCATGAACTTCCGGGTACTCCTGTAGTTCCCCTCGCCCTGCCGTGACGTCGTCACCAGGAACGACGAGTCGGGCTGGGGCAGATGGTCCAGGCTCCACAGCAGGTTCGCGCGCTCGCGCTCCGCCCGGTTCCCGTGGAAGAGATCACCGGTCGTCGGGTCCTCGGCCGCCTTGTAGTACGCGGACAGACCGGCGCTCGCCGCGAACCTGTCAGGGTGGTGCAGGCCGATCTTCAGTGCGCAGTACCCACCGGTCGAGTTGCCCATGATGCCCCAGTTCCGTGCCCGCTGCCCGATCCGGTACGAGTCCGAGACCGCCTCGGGCAGGTCCTTCGCGAAGAACGTCTCGGTCTGCGGCCCGCCCGCTATGTCCACGCACTCGGTGTCCCGCGGCGGGGCGACCGTGGGCCTCAGCAGCACCAGGATCATCGGCTGTGCCCGTCCGGCTTTCACCTGATCGAGTGCGGTGCGTGGATACTCAAGCCTCTTCAGGAGGTTCTCCGCGGTGCCCGGATAGCCGGTGAGGACGACGACCGCGGGGAACTTCCGGTGGGCGTACTCCGGCTGGAAGTACTCCGGCGGAAGATACACATACGCCGAACTCTCGATCTTCGACCGCCGCCCCGCGATGACGATCTTGTCGATCCGGCCGCCCGCCGTGGGGCGCGAACCACCGGGAACGTCCGGCTGCTGCATCCCGACCCGGACGATGTTCTTCGATGCCAGGGTCCCCGCCGCTTTGTCCGTGACGACGCCCAGTTCCTGCTGCCCACCGAAGAGATCGGCCCAGGAGCCGTAGAACAGGAAGGAGTTGTTGGCAATCAGGCCGACCGAGGTGAAGACCATCACCTGGGTCGCCAACAGCAGGCCGACGCGGCCGAACACCGCGGGCACACTGCGGCGCGCCAGTCTCGGCCAGATCCAGACCGTGGCAGCGAACAGGACGACGGCCGGCACAGTGGACAGCGTCAGAACCGTCTTGCTGGTGAGCCCCATGGTTGAGTGAGCTTTCTTGTCAGGAATTTTCCGGGATGCGGGTGAACCCACCGCCCGGAAGCCTCGTCCTAGAGGTCGCACATCGTCCGGACCGCTTCGGCCGCCGGACTCAGGAATCTCTCGCGGAGCCACGGGAAGCGATGTCTATCACGCTAGATGGGGATAAATCAGGATCGGTTCCGAATGCTGTACGCAAGTTCGTACGCGGACCGCGCCCCGAATCCGTACCGGCGCTCGTCGGCGCCTCCTGCACCCTCGTCGGTCTGATCGACGTCGCCGCAGGGGTGTTCCCGCGCTTCCGGCACAGCCGGATGCACACGCTCGCCGAAGTCCTTCCAGGAGCCCTCGGCCCCTTCGCCGCCGCGCTGTCGCTGAGCGCAGGCGTCCTGCTGCTGCTCCTCGCCCACGGCCTCAAGCGGCACAAACGGCGGGCCTGGCGTGCAGCCGTGGTCCTGCTGCCGGCGGGCGCGGCAGCGCAGTTCGTCTACCGGCACTCGATCCTCGGCGCCCTCGTCTCCCTCACGCTCTGCTATCTGCTGGTCCGTCACCGGAGTGAATTCGCCGCGCTCCCCGACCCGCGCAGCCGATGGAGGGCGCTGGCCAACTTCGTTCTCCTCGGAGCGGGTTCGCTCGGTCTGGGACTGATCATCGTCTCCGTTCACCCCGGCCACGTCGTCGGCAACCCCTCCATCGCCGACCGTCTCCAGCACGTCCTGTACGGGCTCTTCGGCTTCGAGGGGCCCGTCGAGTACGCCGGAGTCACCTCCTGGACCGTGGCGTACTCGCTCGGCGCACTCGGTCTGCTGACCGCCGTCACCACGATCTACCTCGCGTTCCGCCCCGAACATCCGGCCGCCAGGCTCACCGAGGAGGACGAGGTCCGGCTGCGGGCCCTCCTCGACAGGCACGGCGGCCGCGACTCGCTCGGCCACTTCGCGCTCCGTCGCGACAAGGGCGTCGTCTTCTCCCCCAGCGGCAAGGCCGCCGTCTGCTACCGCGTGGTGTCCGGGGTGATGCTGGCCAGCGGCGACCCGATCGGCGACGTGGAGGCCTGGCCGGGCGCCATCGAACGCTTCATGGACGAGGCCAAGGCGCACTCCTGGACCCCCGCGGTGATGGGCTGCAGTGAGACGGGCGGCGAGGTCTGGACCCGCGAGACCGGGCTCGACGCGCTGGAGCTCGGCGACGAGGCGGTGGTGGATGTCGCGGATTTCTCACTCGCCGGGCGCGCCATGCGCAACGTGCGCCAGATGGTGAAGCGCATTGAGCGCAACGGTTACGAGACCCGGGTGCGACGCGTCCGCGACATCGGCGAGACCGAGCTGGCCCGCATCCGGCGGGCCGCCGCCGACTGGCGCGGCACCGACACCGAGCGCGGCTTCTCCATGGCGCTCGGCCGGATCGGCGACCCGGCCGACGGCGACTGCATCATCGCCACCGCCCACAAGGCCGACGAGCACACCGCCGACTCCCCGTACGGCGATCTCAAGGCCGTGCTCCACTTCGTTCCGTGGGGCACGGACGGCATGTCCCTGGAACTCATGCGCCGCGACCGCGCCGCCGACCCCGGGATGAACGAGCTGCTGATCGTCGCCTCCCTGCACGACGCGCCCCGGCTCGGCATCGAACGTGTCTCGCTGAACTTCGCGATGTTCCGCTCGGCGCTCGCCCGCGGCGAGAAACTGGGCGCGGGCCCGGTGCTGCGGGGCTGGCGCGGGCTGCTCATCTTCCTGTCGCGCTGGTTCCAGATCGAGTCGCTGTACAAGTTCAACGCCAAGTTCCGGCCCCGCTGGGAGCCCCGCTTCGTCGTCTATCGCACCAGCCGCGACCTGCCCCGCATCTCGTTCGCCGCGATGCAGGCCGAGGGGTTCGTCAACGTCGGCCTGCCCCGTCCGTTCGCCCGCCGATTCCCGCCCTCCCGGCCCCGTCCCTGCGCCCACGCAACGGGTCCCGGACCGGAGCACGGTCCCAGCGCGGCATAACACCGCTCCGTACGGGCCTACGCTGGTCGCATGAGTACGTTGCGTGGACGAGGCACGGTCCAGGGTCTGCCGGAGTGGGACCGCTGTGCGGTCATGGGTGTCGTCAATGTGACCCCCGACTCCTTCTCCGACGGAGGCCGCTGGTTCGACACCACGGCTGCGATCAAGCACGGCCTCGACCTGGTCGCCGCAGGCGCCGACCTGGTCGATGTCGGCGGCGAGTCGACCCGTCCCGGCGCCAGCCGGGTGGACGAGGCCGAGGAGCTGCGGCGCGTGATCCCGGTCGTCCGGGGGCTGGCCCAGGAAGGCGTCACGGTCTCCGTGGACACCATGCGGGCCCGGGTCGCCGAACAGTCCGTCGCCGCAGGTGCGGCCCTGGTCAACGATGTGAGCGGCGGGCTCGCCGACCCGGACATGATCCCGGTCGTCGCCGCCGCCGGGGCGCCGTTCGTGGTCATGCACTGGCGTGGCTTCAGCGAGTCGATGAACAGCCGTGCGGTGTACGAGGACGTCGTCGCCGAGGTCGTCGCGGAGCTGCGGACGCGGATGGACGCGGTGGTCGCGGGCGGGGTCGCCCCCGAACGGATCGTGGTCGACCCCGGCCTGGGCTTCGCCAAGGACGCCGCCCACGATCTCTCCCTCGTCGCCCATCTCGACGAGCTGCGCGCGCTGGGCCGCCCCCTGCTGGTCGCCGCCTCCCGCAAACGGTTCCTCGGCCATGTGCTGGCCGGGGAGGGCGCCGCACCGCCGCCCGCACGGGAACGGGACGCGGCCACCGCCGCGATCTCCGCCCTCTCCGCCCAGGCGGGCGCCTGGGCCGTCCGGGTCCACGAGGTCCGGGCGACCGCCGACGCCGTCCGGGTCGCCCGCGCCGTCGAGGGAGCCGCGTGAGCGACGACCAGGAACAGGTGGCCGCCGACATCGCGGCGGTCGAACAGGCCAACACCGCCTTCTACGAGGCGATGGAACGCGGCGATCTGGACACGCTCTCCGGGCTCTGGCTGCCCGGCGAGAGCCTCACGATCTCCTGCGTCCACCCCGGCTGGCCGGTGCTCAGCGGACGCGGCGAGGTACTGCGCAGTTACGCCCTGATCATGGCGAACACCGAGTACATCCAGTTCTTCCTGACCGATGTCGGGGTCTCGATGACCGGGAACACGGCCCTGGTCACCTGCACCGAGAACATCCTCAGCGGCGGCCCCGCGGAGGACGGCGGCGAACTCGGACCGCTGGTCGGCCAACTCGTCGTCGCCACCAATGTGTTCCGCCGCACCGAGGACGGCTGGAAGCTCTGGTCCCATCACGGGTCGCCGGTGCTGACCGAGTCCGAGGACGAGGACGAGGACGAGTCGCCCTCCTGACCGCCTTGCGGGGGCGCGCTCCCGGACGGATACGCCCCCGAGGGGATTGGACTCCGGGCTACGGGGTAGGGGACGCGCCTACCAGCCCCGCACGGTCCCGTCCATGGCCCCCGCGGGCGAACACTGTCCGCGCTCGCAGGTAGATTCGAAACAGGGCACCTCGCCGTCCGCACGCGGCCCCGTGTCTCCACGACCAACAACAGCAGGAGTGATTCGCGTGGATCGTGTCGCGCTGCGCGGCCTCAAGGCCCGTGGGAACCATGGCGTCTTTCCCCGGGAACGGGAAGAGGGCCAGACCTTCATCGTCGACCTGGTTCTCGGCCTCGACACCCGCCCCGCGGCAGCCGCCGACGACCTGACCAAGACGGTGCACTACGGCGTGGTCGCCGAGGAGGTCGTCGACATCGTGCAGGGAGAGCCGGTCGATCTGATCGAGACACTGGCGGAGCGCATCGCCCAGAAGTGCCTGGGACACGAAGGCGTCGAGGAGGTCGAGGTCGTCGTGCACAAGCCGGATGCGCCGATCACCGTCCCGTTCGACGATGTGACCATCACCATCACCCGGAGCCGAGCATGACTGCATTTTCTACCGAGGGGCAGAGCGACCCGACCGTACAGCCGGTGCCCGCCTCCGTGGTCGAGCAGGTCGACGCGGCGGACGTCACCCTCTCCAACCCCAAACCGGCCGTGATCTCGCTCGGCTCCAACCTCGGCAACCGCCTGGAGACCCTCCAGGGCGCCATCGACGCCCTGGAGGACACCCCCGGCCTCCGGGTCAAGGCGGTGTCCCCGGTGTACGAGACGGAGCCGTGGGGTGTCGCCCCCGGCTCCCAGCCGTCGTACTTCAACGCGGTGATCGTCGTGAAGACGACGCTGCCCCCGTCCTCCCTCCTGGAACGCGGCCAGGCCATCGAGGAGGCCTTCGACCGCGTCCGCGAGGAGCGCTGGGGCCCGCGCACCATCGACGTGGACATCGTGGCGTACGCGGATGTGGTCTCCGACGACCCGGCGCTGACCCTTCCCCACCCCCGGGCCCACGAGCGGGCCTTCGTGCTCGCCCCATGGCACGACATCGACCCCGAGGCGCAGCTGCCCGGCCACGGCCCGGTGGCGGAGCTGCTCGGCACGATCGGCCGCGGCGGCGTACACCCCCGGGCCGACCTGGAACTCCGCCTGCCCGAGTAGTCGTTAGGCTCAGGGCAGGTCAGCACAGGACACAGAACAGACAGCCGGACAGACGGGCGGACAGCCCGGCCGGCCGGCGGCGAAGGGCGGCTTTCTCGGTGAAGCAACTACGGCTCGGGGTACTGGCCGGACTCTTCGCCGCGGCCGGCGTGCTGTCCTGGGGCGGTGCCCGCCTCTGGGACTCCCTCGGGACCCTGCCGAGCGTGCCCCTCGCCGCGCCCATCGTGCTCGCGGTGATCGCCGTCATCCTGCTCGCGACGGCGCTCTCCATCCGCTCCCGGCTGCGCGCGCAGCGCGAGCGCCGCCCGGGCGCGAAGGGTGTCGAGCCGCTGATGGCCGCCCGCGCCGTGGTCTTCGGCCAGGCCAGCGCCCTGGTCGTGTCGCTGGTCGCCGGCCTGTACGGCGGTACCGGGGTCTTCCTGCTCGGCTCGCTCGACATCCCGGCCCGCCGCGACCAGGCGATCTACGCCGGTTTCGCGGTGCTGGCCGGGATCGGGGTGGTCGCCGCCGCCTTGTTCCTGGAGCGCGTCTGCAAGCTCCCGGAGGACAAGGACGACGACAAGAGCGCCGCCTCCGCCTGACGCTCCGACCTCGCCCGGCCCACCGGCACCGCCTCCGGCCCTCAGCGGGCCATGATCAGGCTCATCGCCTCGGCGCGCGTCGCGGGGTCGCGGAGCTGGCCGCGTACCGCCGAGGTCAGCGTCTTCGCCCCGGGCTTGCGGATGCCGCGCATCGACATGCACATGTGCTCGCACTCGACGACGACGATGGCTCCGCGCGGCTCCAGGATCCTCATCAGTGAGTCGGCGATCTGCGTGGTCAGCCGCTCCTGGACCTGCGGGCGCCGCGCGTAGACGTCGACCAGCCGGGCCAGCTTCGACAGGCCGGTGATCTTGCCGGTGGTGGCGGGGATGTACCCGACATGCGCGACACCACGGAACGGCACGAGGTGGTGCTCGCAGGTCGAGAACACCTCGATGTCCTTGACCAGCACCATCTCGTCGTGGCCGAGGTCGAACGTGGTCGTCAGGACGTCCTCGGGCTGCTGGCTCAGACCCGCGAATATCTCCTTGTACGCCCGCGCCACCCGTCCCGGCGTCTCACGCAGCCCCTCCCGGTCCGGGTCCTCCCCGACGGCGAGGAGAAGCTCGCGCACTGCGGCCTCGGCCCGCTTCTCGTCGAACTCACCGATCGAACCCTGGCCGTCCAGCGTCACCGGGTCGGTCATCTGTGCCTCGTTCCTTGAGCTGTCACCTGCGCGGACATACAGAAAGCCGCGCCCCCACAGGCTAAAACCTGGGGGGCACGGCATCCATTCCGGGTCGGTGGAGCCCCGTGACAGGGGCCACACCGGGCTCCGCACTAGCTCTCGGGACGGTCCTCGGGGATCGCCTCGGTGGCCGGGGCGGTGTCCGTCGGGGTCGACCCGTTGGCCGTGGTGACCCCGTTGGTGAGGGCGAGTTCCTTCGGCGACAGTACCGGCGGCCGCGTCGACGGCGTACGCCGTGCGGAGCCGGTCCACGCCGGGCGGGCCGGACGCTTCACGATTCCGGCGAAGATCTCGGCGATCTGCTCCTTGCCGAGGGTCTCCTTCTCCAGCAGCTGGAGAACCAGGTTGTCGAGAACGTCGCGGTTCTCGACGAGGATCTCCCACGCCTCGTTGTGCGCGGTCTCGATGAGCTTCTTGACCTCTTCGTCGACGAGCGCCGCGACCTCTTCCGAGTAGTCACGCTGGTGGCCCATCTCCCGGCCCAGGAAGGGCTCGGTGTTGTCGCCGCCGAACTTGATCGCGCCGAGCCGCTCCGTCATGCCGTACTGCGTGACCATCGCGCGGGCCGTGGCACTGGCCTTCTCGATGTCGTTCGCAGCGCCGGTGGTCGGGTCGTGGAAGACCAGCTCCTCGGCCGCGCGCCCGCCCAGCATGTAGGCCAGCTGGTCGAGCATCTCGTTGCGCGTCGTGGAGTACTTGTCCTCCTCCGGCAGCACCATCGTGTAACCGAGGGCGCGGCCGCGGGAGAGGATCGTGATCTTGTGCACCGGGTCCGAGTTGGGGGAAGCCGCCGCAACCAGGGCGTGTCCGCCCTCGTGGTACGCGGTGATCTTCTTCTCCTTGTCGGACATGATCCGGGTCCGCTTCTGCGGGCCCGCCACGACGCGGTCGATCGCCTCGTCCAGCATCTCGTTGTCGATCAGCTTCTTGTTGCTGCGCGCTGTGAGGAGCGCCGCTTCGTTCAGCACGTTCGACAGGTCGGCACCGGTGAAACCGGGCGTACGACGGGCCACAGCGCCGAGATCGACGTCCGGGGCGACCGGCTTGCCCTTCTGGTGCACCTTGAGGATTTCGAGACGGCCCTGCATGTCCGGCCGGTCGACCGCGATCTGCCGGTCGAAACGGCCCGGGCGCAGCAGCGCCGGGTCGAGGATGTCGGGCCGGTTCGTGGCGGCGATCAGGATGACGCCGCCCTTCACGTCGAAGCCGTCCATCTCGACGAGCAGCTGGTTCAGGGTCTGCTCACGCTCGTCGTGACCACCGCCGAGACCCGCACCACGGTGCCGGCCGACGGCGTCGATCTCGTCGACGAAGACGATCGCCGGGGCGTTCGCCTTGGCCTGCTCGAACAGGTCACGGACCCGCGAGGCACCGACACCGACGAACATCTCGACAAAGTCGGAACCGGAGATCGAGTAGAACGGGACGCCGGCCTCGCCCGCGACGGCGCGTGCGAGCAGCGTCTTGCCCGTACCGGGAGGCCCGTACAGCAGGACGCCCTTGGGGATCTTCGCTCCGACGGCCTGGAACTTCGCCGGCTCCTGGAGGAACTCCTTGATCTCGTGGAGTTCCTCGACGGCCTCGTCGGACCCGGCCACATCGGCGAAGGTCGTCTTCGGGGTGTCCTTGGTGATCAGCTTGGCCTTGGACTTGCCGAACTGCATGACCTTGGAGCCGCCGCCCTGCATCTGATTCATCAGGAACAGGAAGACGACCACGATCAGGACGAAGGGCAGCAGCGAGAGAAGGATCGAGAGGAACGGGGACTGCTTCGACGGCGAGACGGTGTAACCCTTCTCGATGTCACCGCTCTCGAACTTCTTCTGCAGCGTGTCGGCGAGCTGGACACCCTGGTCACCGATGTAGCTCGCCTGGAACTTGCTGCCGGACTCGCCCGAGAGTTTCTGGCCGTCCTTCAGCTCGATCTTGAGGATTTGTTCGTCGCCGGTGGTCAGCTTGGCCTGCTCCACCTGGTTCTTGCTGATCGCCTGGATCACCTTGCCGGTGTCCACCGTCTTGTAGCCGCCCGACGAGCCGACGACCTGCATCAACACGACCACGGCGAGGACGGCCAGCACGATCCACATGACCGGCCCACGGAAGTATCGCTTCACGTCCATCCATACGGAGCGAAGTCGCCCCGTCCCTCCTGCCCGTAGGTAAATGCTGCTGTGAGAAAAGACTGTTCTTCGGACGGTACCCCAGCATTGTCGCCTGAGACCGCCTGGGCCGTCTGTCAAACCCGCCTTCAAAGGCTCCAACGCCGGGGACCCGTCAGTGGTTCCCGAGGGTGCACCCGGGTCGGGTGCGCGGGCCGGAGGAGGGCTGCGGGGGCGCTCAGCCGCCGTAGACGTGCGGGGCGAGCGTGCCGACGAAGGGCAGGTTGCGGTACTTCTCCGCGTAGTCCAGCCCGTAGCCGACGACGAACTCGTTGGGGATGTCGAACCCGACCCACTTGCAGTCGAGCGCGACCTTCGCCGCGTCCGGCTTGCGCAGCAGGGTGCAGATCTCCAGGCTGGCGGGTTCACGCGAGCCCAGGTTCGACATCAGCCAGGACAGGGTCAGGCCCGAGTCGATGATGTCCTCGACGATCAGGACGTGCTTGCCCTTGATGTCGGTGTCCAGGTCCTTGAGGATCCGGACGACACCGGAGGACTGGGTGCCCGCGCCGTACGAGGAGACGGCCATCCAGTCCATCGTGACGGGGGTGGACAGCGCGCGCGCCAGGTCCGCCATCACCATCACGGCGCCCTTGAGGACGCCGACGATGAGCAGGTCCTTGCCCGCGTACTCCGCGTCGATCTTCGCGGCCAGCTCGACGAGCTTCGCGTCGATCTCTTCCTTGGTGAGGAGCACCGACTGAAGGTCGGTGCCCATGTCCTTCTCGTTCACCCGCGTCTCTTTCTCTGCCTGCCCCGTCCGGGGTGGTGCCCCGGCCGTGCGCGGCCGCTCGCCTGCATGTCAGCCGCTCGTGCTTCAGCTCTGCCGAATCACCAGTCTGCCACCCTGACGCCGGGCTTCGACGCGGCCGGGCAGGTTGATGGCCTGCTGGCCGCGCCAGCCGGTGATCAGACGGTCGACTTCCTCGATGTGGCGGGCGAAGAGGGAACCGGCCGGAGCGCCTGCCTCCACGGCCGCCCGGCGCAGCACCCGACGGCGCACGGCGGGGGGCAGCGCGTACAGCTTGGCGCAGTCCAGCTGCCCGGCGTCGTCCCGTACGGCGGTGTCGGCCTCGGCGGCCCAGGTGTCCAGTGCGTCGGCGTCGTCGCGGGAGAGCTGCGCGGTACGGGCCAGGGCTTCGACCACGCCTTTGCCGAGGGCCTTCTCCAGGGCGGGCAGGCCCTCGTGGCGCAGCCGGGAGCGGGTGTAGGCGGGGTCGACGTTGTGCGGGTCGTCCCAGACGGGCAGGGACTGGACCAGGCACGCCTTGCGGGCGGTCTGCCGGTCGAGCTGCAGGAAGGGGCGTCGGTAGCGGCCGGCCGGGCCGGAGGCGGCGGCCATGCCGGAGAGCGAGCGGATGCCGGAGCCGCGGGCGAGGCCGAGCAGGACGGTCTCCGCCTGGTCGTCACGGGTGTGACCGAGCAGGACGGCGGCGGCGCCGTGGCGCTCGGCCGCGGCGTCCAGTGCGGCGTAGCGGGCGTCGCGGGCGGCAGCCTCGGGCCCGCCGTCGCGGCCGACGTGCACGGAGACGGCCTCCACCGGGTCGAGGTCCATGGCGGCGAGGCGGGCGACGACCTCGGCGGCGCGGACGTCGGACCCGTCCTGGAGGTTGTGGTCGACGGTGATGCCGCCGGCCCGGACGGCGAGTTTGCGGGCCTCGAAGGCGAGGGCGGAGGCGAGCGCCATGGAGTCGGCGCCGCCGGAGCAGGCCACCAGCACCAGCGGGGCGTCGGGGCGTTCGGGGAGCACGGGGCGCCGCCTGCCCGGCCCGGCTTCGGCGAGCTCGGGGCGCGGGGCGCGTTCGGAGCGTTCGGTGCGTTCGGCGAATTCGTTCAGTACGTCGTGGAGTACGCGGCGGACCGCCAGGCGTATCGCCGCGACCGCAGGATGGGGACCCATGTCCGGTGCCCTTCGTGAAGTTTTGGGGGTACCTCGGAGCGTCGGGACGGGAAGAGTGCCGTCACCCAGAGTGCGTCGATGGTGACAGAGTCAAGCCGTTGATCGAGCATTGCACGCCCTCCCATGCCCCTACGGTCCCTCGGATGGGTGATTACCGGGGCGTACTTCTTCCGGCTTTCCCCGTCGACCGCCCCATGATCACGACTCTGCCTTACGGTGCACCCTCGCGATCCAGTCCGCCGGCTTGGCGATCTCGGCCTTGGTGGGCAGCGTGTTCGGGGACGTCCAGACCCGGTTGAAGCCGTCCATGCCGACCTCGTCGACGACGGCACGCACGAACCGCTCGCCGTCCCGGTACTGACGCAGCTTGGCGTCGAGGCCGAGGAGCTTGCGCAACGCCTGGTCGAGGCGGCTGGCACCGCGCGCCCGACGCTGCTGGAACTTCTCCCGGATCTCTCCGACGGAGGAGACGACCTCGGGGCCGACACCGTCCATCACGTAGTCGGCGTGTCCTTCGAGCAGGGACATCACGGCGGTGAGCCGGCCGAGGATCTCGCGCTGGGCGGGGGTCTGGACGATCTCGACGAGGCTGCGGCCGCCGTCCTCGCCCTCCTCGCCCTCGGGCGTGCTGCCGGCGAGCGACTGGGCGGCCTCACGGAGCCGTTCCAGCACAGTCATCGGGTCGACGTCAGTCTCGTCGAGGAACGACTGGATTTCGCCCTGCAGATGGTCGCGGAGCCAGGGGACACCGGTGAACTGGGTGCGGTGGGTCTCCTCGTGGAGCGCGACCCAGAGCCGGAAGTCGTGCGGGTCGACGTCGAGTTCGCGCTCGACGTGAACGACGTTCGGGGCGACGAGCAGCAGTCTGCCGCCGCCGCTGAGGGGGGCCGGGAGCTCACGGCTCGCGGGGGCGAACGTCTCGTACTGTCCGAGGACCCGGGAGGCCAGGAACGACAGCAGCATGCCCAACTCGACGCCGGTCACCTTGGAGCCGACCGCACCGAGCACGGCTCCGCCGGGGCTGCTGGAGCGCCGGTTCTCCATTTTCGTCAGGAGTGGGCGGAGCAGTTCGCGGAAGCCCGCGACGTTCGCCCTGATCCAGCCGGCCCGGTCGACGACCAGGACCGGGGTGTCCTCGGGTTCGGTCCCCTCCGGGATCATCCGGGTGAAGGAACGGACGTGCTCCTCCGACGCCTTGGCATGCCTGCGGAGCTCCGCGACGACCTCTCGGGCCTCCTCGCGGCTGATGTCGGGTCCCGGCCGCACGAGCCGGGTCGCGGTCGCGACCGCGAGATTCCAGTCGACCATCTCGGCACCACCGATGCTCGTCATGCGTCAACCGTACGTGCTCGGGTCCGTCCGCGGTGTGCTGTTGACCCGCTCATCGGGTACGGACGGCGAGGCTCGTGGCGAGGGCGTCGAGGGCGGACTGGGCCTCGGCCGGTGACGTCGTGCCGGACGCCAGGAAGGCGAAGGCGAGCAGCCGGCCCTGTGCGTCCACGACCGTCCCGGCGAGGGTGTTCACCCCGGTGAGGGTGCCGGTCTTGGCACGGACCAGTCCGGTGCCGCGCGAGGTCGGGGTGTACCGGTTGCTGAGCGTGCCGGTGAATCCGGCCACCGGGAGGCCGGTCAGGACGGGGCGCAGCTCGGGGTGGCCGGGTTCCGCGGCGCGGGCGAGGAGGCCCGCCAGCAGCCCGGCGGTGACCTTGTCCTTGCGATTCAGTCCGCTGCCGTCGGCGAAGTTCGCGCCGGCCAGCGGCAGGTGCAGCTTCTTCAGGCGGGCGGTGACGGCCCGTCGGCCTCCGTCGAAGTCGGCCGGTTCACCGGCGGCCAGGGCGGTCTGCCGGGCCAGCGCCTCGGCGATGTCGTTGTCGCTGTTGGTCAGCGTCCGTTCGACCAGCGCGGACAGCGGGACGGAGAGATGCTTGGCGACCGGCCTGGACGTGGCGGCGGCGCGCCCCGGCGTGGGCGCGGCCGCGGTGCCGATACCGGCGTCCTTCAGGAGTCCGGCGAAGGTGCGGGCGGCGTCACGGGCCGGGTCGCCGCTGCGCGGGGCGGGTCCGCTGTCCGTCCGGTCGAGCCGCCCCTCGTCCAGCATCAGGGCGCTGACCGGGGCGATGTTCTCGTTGGGGCCGATCGGGTGCAGGGCGGGGCCGGAGTACCGGGAGGTGTCGTACCGGAGCCGGACGGTGTCGACGCCCCGGTCGCGCAGGGTTCGCACGGTGCCGGCGGCCAGTTCGCGCAGCGCCGCCTTGTCGAGGGTGGGGTCGCCGCCGCCCACGAGGGTGAGGGTGCGGGAGTCCGGGGATGCCCGGACGGTCGTGGCGATGCGGTGGTCGGGGCCGAGGGCGGAGAGTGCGGCGACGGCAGTGGCGATCTTGATGGTGGAGGCGGGCGTCATCGCGGTGTCGGCACCCTTCCCGTACAGCCGCCTGCCGGTGGCCGTGTCGATGACGACAGCGGTACGGACGGTGCCGAGCGCGGAGGAGTCCAGCAGCTTGTCGAGGGTGGCGCGGAGGGCGGCCGCCGCTCCGTCCGGAGTGTCCGGCTCGTCGGGGGCGGCCTTGTCGACCCGGGTGCCGAGGGCCGCGAGGACGGCCGGGGCACTCGGGGCGGGGGCCGGTGCGTCGGGCGCGGCGGGTTCGTGATGTGCGCCACCTGTACGGTCCTGGGCGGCGGCCCACTGCTGCTCGGCCTTACGCTGACCCGAGTCCCAGGGACCGGCGGCGAGGACGGCGCCGGCTGCGAGCGCCAGGCCGAGGACGGCGGAGCCTGCCGTGAACTGCCAGTTGCTCCATCCGTTCACCTTGTTCAGGCAACCCGCCACGGCCGGCCTGCGCAACGCGTTCAACGGGTTGATCGACGGTCTTTTCACCGGCTCGGCCACCGTTGACCAGCCCCTTTCGCGAGCACACATCTCCGTGGGGGACACTTAATCACCAGTCGTATGTGTTGATCATGGAGGAGCCACCCGTGGAGTTCGACGTCACCATCGAGATCCCGAAGGGTTCGCGGAACAAGTACGAGGTGGACCACGAGACCGGTCGGATCCGCCTGGACCGTCGACTCTTCACCTCGACCAGCTACCCGGCGGACTACGGCTTCGTCGAGAACACCCTCGGCGAGGACGGCGACCCGCTGGACGCGCTGGTCATCCTGGACGAGCCGACCTTCCCCGGCTGCCTCATCAAGTGTCGCGCCATCGGCATGTTCCGCATGACGGACGAGGCCGGCGGCGACGACAAGCTGCTGTGCGTCCCGGCCTCCGACCCGCGGGTGGAGCACCTGCGCGACATCCACCACGTGTCGGAGTTCGACCGCCTGGAGATCCAGCACTTCTTCGAGGTCTACAAGGACCTGGAGCCCGGCAAGTCCGTCGAGGGTGCCGACTGGGTCGGCCGCGCCGAGGCCGAGGCCGAGATCGAGGCCTCCTACAAGCGCCTCGAGGCGCAGGGCGGCAAGCACTGACACAGCGGTGTCCGTGACCGCCGCGCAGGCGTGATCCCGGTTCCGCTTACGGTTCCCGCTGTGGTTCCGTAATGAGTTCGGCGCAAGGAACGGGCGGCACATCCCTCAGCGGTGTGCCGCCCGTTTCGCATGTGTGCCCATGTCCGTGCCCATACTGGGCAGGAGCGCAACCCAAGACGCGCAGCCAAGAAGGAGCGAGGTCCAGTGGTGGCGGAACCGGGCGGTCCCGAGGATCAGAAGCCCCAGTCCGACGAGGCGCGCAGCGCCTTTGTCCCGCCGGCCGGTGTGGGGCGCCCCGCTGCGCCGTCCGAGGACGACCACCCCACGTCGGAGTTCGCCCTCCCGGCCGGTCTGACGACCGAGCCGCAGGGGTCCGGAGCCGGCCCGGGATCGGGTTCCGCTTCCGGACCGGGTTCCGGCTCGGGTTCGGACACGATCGGATCGGCCTTCGCCCCGCCGCGCACGTACAACGCCAGCCAGTCGCCGCCCGCCTTCACTCCCGCGCACGGCATCCCGATGATCCGGCTGACCAAGGAAGCTCCTTGGCAGGACCGGATGCGCACGATGCTGCGGATGCCGGTCGCCGAGCGGCCGGCGCCCGAGCCGATGCAGAAGCCCGACGAAGCGGGCCCAGCGGTGCCGCGCGTGCTCGACCTGACGCTGCGTATCGGGGAGTTGCTGCTCGCGGGTGGGGAGGGCGCGGAGGACGTCGAGGCCGCGATGTTCGCGGTGACCCGCTCCTACGGCCTCGACCGGTGCGAGCCGACGGTCACCTTCACCCTGCTGTCGATCTCGCACCAGCCGTCACTGGTCGACGACCCGGTGACGGCGAGCCGTACCGTACGACGCCGCGCCACCGACTACACGCGGCTGGCCGCCGTCTTCCGGCTCATCGACGACATCACCCACGAGGACGTCGAGGTCTCCCTGGAGGAGGCCTATCGGCGGCTCGCTGAGATCCGCCGCAACCGGCATCCCTACCCCGGCTGGGTGCTGACACTGGCCGGTGGCGGGCTGGCGGGTGCGGCATCGGTGCTGGTCGGCGGCAACGCACTGGTCTTCGTGGTGGCGGCGGTCGGCGCGATGCTCGGCGACCGGCTCGCCTGGCTCTGCGCCGGGCGCGGTCTGCCGGAGTTCTACCAGTTCGTGGTGGCGGCGATGCCCCCGGCCGCGATAGGGGTCGCGCTGACCCTGACCCACTCGACGGACATCCGGCCGTCCGCCGTCATCACCGGTGGGCTGTTCGCTCTGCTGCCGGGACGGGCCCTGGTGGCGGGTGTGCAGGACGGGCTGACCGGTTTCTACATCACCGCCGCCGCCCGCCTGCTCGAAGTCATGTACCTGTTCATCGGCATCGTCGTCGGTGTGCTGCTGGTCCTGTATCTGGGACTTCAGCTGGGCGCCCAACTGAACCCCGAAGCCAGGTTCGTCGCCCACGACCGTCCGGTGGTGCAGATCCTGGCATCGATGGCGCTCTGTTTCGCCTTCGCGATCCTGCTCCAGCAGGAGCGGTCCACCGTGCTGGCGGTGACCCTCAACGGCGCCGTGGCCTGGGTGATCTACGGCGCCATGGCCAGGACCGGCAACATCTCGCCGGTGGCGGCGACAGCGACGGCGGCCGGTCTGGTGGGCCTGTTCGGGCAGCTGCTCTCGCGCTACCGGTACATGTCGTCGCTGCCGTTCATCACGGCGGCGATCGGCCCGCTGCTGCCCGGCTCGGCCACGTATTTCGGTCTGCTGGGCATGGCACAGGGCAATGTGAACGCCGGGCTCGCCTCGCTGTCGACCGCGGTGGCGACGGCGCTGGCCATCGCGATCGGGGTGAATCTGGGAAGCGAGATCTCCCGGCTGTTCATGCGGGTGCCCGGGGCGGTCGGCGGGGCGAACCGCCGCGCGGCCAAGCGGACGCGCGGCTTCTGACCCGGGTACGGGCCCCGTATCGAGCAGCGGTCAGCGCCTGGCGTGGCGGCCGCGCTGACCCGTGGACGGGGCGCCACCGCCGGCGATCGGGCCCCGGTCATCGCCGCCCCCGGCGGCCGCTTCCTTCTTCGACCTGCTGCGGGCGCGCAGGAACTCGATCGCGATCGGCACCACCGAGATCAGCACGATCAGGATGAGCATCGCCTCGATGTTCTTGCGGACGAACTCGATCTGCCCGAGCGCGGCGCCGAGCAGTGTGACCCCGACGCCCCAGAGCACACCGCCGATGATGTTGAACGTGATGAACGAGCGGTAGTTCATCCGGCTCACACCGGCGATGATCGGCGTGAACGTACGCACGACGGGCACGAAGCGGGCCAGGATCAGCGACTTCGGCCCGTACTTCTCGAAGAACTCGTGGGCCTTCTCGACGTTCTCCTGCTTGAAGAGGCGGGAGTCGGGGCGCTTGAAGAGCGAAGGTCCGACCTTGCGGCCGAAGAGATAGCCCACCTGGTCGCCGATGATCGCCGCCAGCGCCACCAGGACGCAGACCAGCCACAGCGGGGTGTGCAGCTTGTCCGTCGTCACCAGCAGACCCGTGGTGAACAGCAGGGAGTCGCCGGGCAGGAAGAAGCCGATCAACAGCCCGGACTCGGCGAAGACGATGACCAGCACACCGAGCAGTCCGAACTGCCCGATGAGATAGTCCGGGTCCAGCCAGCTCGGTCCGAGCGCAAGCGTATTCAAGGGTCCGGGCTCCAGGATCGGTCGATGGCAGCTGCGTGGCCGCCCAAAGCTATCAACGCCGGAAGACAGCTCCGGGTTCCAGTGCACCGCGCGGGGATGCACACAGGGCGAACCGGGACAAAGCTGTCCCCAGGAGGTGCCACACGATGGGCATTGAGGATTACGGCGGCGGGCAGACGGCACAGTCCGATGTCCTGATCGTCACCACGAACGACGTCCCCGGGTACCGGGTGACCCGGGTGATCGGTGAGGTGTTCGGCCTGACCGTGCGCTCGCGTCACCTCGGCAGCCAGATCGGCGCCGGGCTGAAGTCGATGATCGGCGGCGAGCTGAAGGGGCTGACCAAGACCCTCGTCCAGACCCGCAATCAGGCCATGGAGCGGCTTGTCGAGCAGGCGAAGGCGCGCGGCGCCAACGCGGTGCTGATGATGCGGTTCGATGTGACGGAGGCGGCCGACGTCGGCACGGAGGTCTGCGCGTACGGCACGGCGGCCGTCGTCGAGAAGGCCTGACGTCCCGACGGGCACCGACGGGGGCCGAGGCGCTCTCGGCCCCCGTACCCGGCGTTACGCCCGGCGCTCCGCGTTGGCGTTGATCGCATCCCGCAGGTGTTCGGCCAGGCCGGGTCCGATCGACTCGTAGTAGGCGCGGAACTGCGGATCGCTGACGTACATCTCGCCGAGCCCGCGGTGGATCTCGTAGGTGCACTCGTAGAACCACGTGGAGATGTGGAGCCGGTGCGCCTCGGCGAGCTCCGTCGCCCGCTCCCCCGTGGCGGGTTCGCCCGCCTCCATCACCGCGGTGTACGCCTCGCTCCACTCGGCGACCTCGGCCTGCATCCGCTTCCAGTCGTCCTTGGTGTAGCCGGCCACCCGGCGCTGCGACTCCGCGTACGTGGCGGTGGAGCCCCAACGGCGCTCCGCCTCCTCCGCGTGCTCCTCCGGGTCCTTGGCCCCGAAGATCTCGAACTTCTCCTCGGGCGTGAGATTGATACCCATCTTCCGTGCCTCCATGGCTGTTTCGACGGCGGCGGCCATCTTCTGGAGTTCGGCGATCCGGCCGGACAGCAACGCGTGCTGGCGGCGCAGGTGGTCCTGCGGATCCGCGTCCGGGTCGTCGAGCAGCACCGCGATCTCTTCGAGCGGGAAGCCGAGTTCCCGGTAGAACAGGATCTGCTGCAGCCGGTCGAGGTCGGCATCGCTGTAACGCCGGTGGCCCGCGTGGCTGCGCCCGCCGGGCGAGAGCAGTCCGATCCCGTCGTAGTGGTGCAGGGTGCGCACCGTGACTCCGGCGAACCCGGCGACCTGTCCCACGGAAAAGTCCACGGCTCTCCACTCCCTTCTGCTTCCGCTCCGTACGCCGGTGCTTCTGTACGGACCCGAGCCTGAGCCCTGACGCGACGTGAGGTGCAAGCACGAAATGGCCCTCACACCCCGATGCAATGGCTGAGTTATACGGCTTTTGCATCGTTATGGTGACCCGATGGCCTCCGACTCCGTCGCTCTCGCCCAGCCCACCCCGGCGCGCCGGCTGCTGCCCCTCATCGTGCCCGCCCTGGTCGTCGGGACGGCCTCGGCCCTGATCCTGCTCGCCGTCAGCCTGCTCGCCGAGCAACTCCAGGACGTGCTCTGGAAGACGCTTCCCGACGCGCTCTCCATCGGCCGGTACTCCTCGCTGTGGATGATCGTGATGCTCACCGCGACCGGCCTCGCCGTCGGGCTGGTCGTCCGCACGGTGCACGGCCACGCGGGCCCCGATCCGGCCACCACCGGGCTGGTCGACCCGCCTCTGCCTCCGGACGTCCTCCCCGGACTGCTGGTCGTGACGGTGCTGGCGCTGGCGGGCGGGGTCAGCCTGGGGCCCGAGAACCCGATCACCGCCGCCAACGTCGCGCTCGCCTTCTGGCTGGGCCGCCGGGCCGCCCCGGACAGTAGGGCCGACCTCTGGATCACGCTCGCCTCGGCCGGGACGATCGGCGCCCTCTTCGGCAACCCGGTCGCCGCGGCCCTGATCCTCACCGAGTCGCTCAGCGCGGGCGGCCGCGAACCGGGCGCGCTCTGGGACCGGCTCTTCGCCCCGCTCGCGGCGGGTGTCGCGGGGGCGCTCACCATGACACTGCTGGCCCATCCCAGCTTCGACCTCTCGCTTCCGCCGTACCCGGGAGCCCACTGGGTCGACCTGCTCGCGTCGACCGTGATCGCCTCGGCGGGGGCGGCGCTCGGTCTGGCGGCGGTGTACGCGGTGCCGTACACGCACCGGGCGTTCCGCGCACTGCGGCATCCGGTCCTGATGCTGACCGCCGGCGGTCTGCTGCTCGGGCTGCTCGGCACCCTCGGCGGCCATCTCACCCTCTTCAAGGGGCTGGACGAGGTGAAGGAGCTCAGCGCCGATCCGAGCGGCTGGTCGGCCGGGGAGTTCGCCACCATGGCCGCGGTGAAGACGGCCGCCCTGGTGATCGCCGCGACCTGCGGCTTCCGGGGCGGGCGGATCTTCCCGGCCGTCTTCGTGGGCGTCGCTCTCGGCATGTGCGCCCATGCACTGGTCGACACGGTGCCGTTGGCCCTCGCGGTGCCGAGCGCGGTGCTGGGGGTCCTGCTGGCCGTCACCCGGCAGGGCTGGCTGAGCCTGTTCACGGCGGCGGTGCTGGTCAGCGACTCGGCCGTAATGCCGCTGCTCGCCTTCGCCTCACTGCCGACCTGGCTTCTGGTGACCGGACGGCCACAGATGCAGCTGCACGCGGACGGCACACCGCTGCGGTGAGCCGGGCCCCTCCCGGCCCCGTCCGACGCGCCGGTCACAGCAGTTGTCCGTATCGTCGCATTCATATGGTCATGCCTCGCTTGCCCCACGGACGACGGCCTCGCGGCCGGGAACCGACCCCGGGCACGGAGCAGACCACCCGCCGGAACCACCACCAGCCGAGAAGGGCTGTCCGCCGATGCCTCTCCATCAGGGTTCGAACCACGGCAGGGAACAGTCCGCGGAGCGCCGCAGGCTCGCCCTCAACCCCTTTTTCGGGGAGGCGGACCCGACCGCGGGCATGACGTCCGCGCCGCCCAGGCACCAGCTGCCCGACGGTCCGCTGCCGCCCTCCACCGCGTACGGACTCGTCCATGACGAGCTGATGCTCGACGGCAACTCCCGGCTCAATCTCGCCACTTTCGTCACCACCTGGATGGAGCCCGAGGCCGGGGTGCTGATGGGCGAGTGCCGGGACAAGAACATGATCGACAAGGACGAGTACCCGCGCACCGCCGAGCTGGAGCGGCGCTGTGTGGCGATGCTCGCCGACCTGTGGAACGCCCCCGACCCGTCGACGGCCGTGGGCTGTTCGACCACCGGATCCAGCGAGGCCTGCATGCTCGCCGGCCTGGCGCTCAAACGACGCTGGGCGGCCAGGAACGCCGACCGCTACCCGGCGACCGCCCGGCCCAATCTGGTCATGGGCATCAATGTGCAGGTCTGCTGGGACAAGTTCTGCAACTTCTGGGAGGTCGAGGCCCGGCAGGTCCCGATGGAGGGCGGCCGCTTCCATCTCGACCCGCAGGCCGCCGCCGAACTCTGCGACGAGAACACCATCGGTGTCGTCGGAATCCTGGGCTCCACCTTCGACGGTTCGTACGAGCCCATCGCTGATCTCTGCGCCGCCCTGGACGCGCTGCAGGAGCGCACCGGGCTCGACATCCCCGTCCATGTCGACGGTGCGTCCGGGGCGATGGTGGCGCCGTTCCTGGACGAGGAGCTGGTGTGGGACTTCCGGCTTCCCCGGGTGTCGTCCATCAACACCTCCGGGCACAAGTACGGCCTGGTCTATCCGGGTGTCGGCTGGGCGCTGTGGCGCTCGCCCGCCGAACTTCCCGAGGATCTCGTCTTCCGGGTCAACTACCTGGGCGGCGACATGCCGACCTTCGCACTGAACTTCTCCCGGCCCGGAGCCCAGGTGGCGGCTCAGTACTACACCTTCCTGCGGCTGGGGCGGGAGGGCTACCGGGCCGTTCAGCAGGCGTCCCGCGATGTGGCGAGCACACTCGCCGCCCAGATCGAGAAGCTGGGCGACTTCCACCTCCTCACCCGGGGCGAGGAGTTGCCCGTCTTCGCGCTGACGACCACGCCCGATGTGCGGGCGTACGACGTCTTCGACGTGTCGCGCCGGCTGCGCGAGCACGGCTGGCTGGTGCCCGCATACACCTTCCCCGCCAACCGACAGGACCTGTCGGTGCTCCGGGTGGTGTGCCGCAACGGTTTCTCCTCGGACCTCGCGGAACTGCTCATGGAGGACCTGCGCCTGCTGCTGCCCGACCTCCGCTCCCAGCGGCATCCGCTGAGCCACGACCGGAACGTGCCGACGGCGTTCCACCACTGAGGCAGGGCCCGGCGGTTCCGGTGCCGTGACCGGCAATGTCTGCCCCATATCGTCCGGTGCGTGCGATCGCACGGCGGCCGGACGCCCTCGGATGGGGTCTCCCGTGCCGGACGCAACGAGCTTCCCGGCAAACCTTTCCGGTCGCAGCACTGGGGCGTGTGTCGGAAGTCCCGCCGTCCGCCCGAAGGGTGGGCCCGGCAGCGTCCGGTGCGTGCGATCGCAAGGCGGAGGGCCGTCCTCATACTGGGCGTATTCGGGCGTTCCGACAACGCAGCGAGGTGCCGTAACTGTCGTCGTGCGCCCGCCAGGGATTACGGGACAGCCCTTAGCCGCCGAGTCGGGCGAACCTCCGCACCGCCAGCGGGAAGAACACCGCGATCAGCGCCACCGGCCAGGCCACCGCGAGAAGTTCGGCATGGGCGGCCGCCCATGAACCTCCGGAGCCGCCGGGGTTGCCGAACAGCCCGCGGACCGCCGTGGCCGTCGCCGACATCGGGTTCCACTCGACGACCGCGCCCAGCCCGCCCGGCATCGACTCCGGTACCGCGAAGACGTTGGAGAGGAAGCCGATCGGCCAGACCAGAATCTGCACCGCCTGCACCATCTCGGGCCTCCCCGCCACCATCGCCAGCTGGATGCCGGTCCACAGCATCGCGAACCGCAGCAGCAGGAGCAGCCCGACCGCGCCCAGAGCCGCGGTGAGCCCGTTGTGCCAGCGCCAGCCGACCGCGTACCCGACGCCGATCATCACCGCGAGCGCCGCCACCGACTGGAGCATGTCCGCGACGCTCCTGCCGACCAGCACCGAGCCGGAGAACATCGGCATGGCGCGGAACCGGTCGATGACGCCCTTGGTGAGGTCCTGGGTGACCGCGAGCATGGTCGCCTCCAGGCCGAACGCCATGGTCAGCGCGAGCATGCCGGGCACGAGGAACTCGGCGTGGTCACCGTCGACGCCTCGGCCGCCGCCGACCAGATACGTGAACATCAGCAGCAGCATCACGGGAAAGGCCAGACCGACGACGATCCGCACCGGCTGCCGCACCCAGTGGGCGAGTTCGCGCCGGGTCATCGTCCACGAATCGGCCAGCACCCAGCCGGCCGCGCTCGTGCCGGCGCGCGCACCGATAGCACTCATGCGGCAACCTCCGTGTCCGCGCCCGTGAGCGCCATGAAGACCTCGTCGAGAGTGGGGCGGCGCACCGCGATGTCGTCCGCCTCGATCCCCGCCTCCTGCAGCGCCCGCACCGCACGGGTGAGTGTCGCCATCCGGTCCCCGGCGGGCGCCCCGATCAGCCGCCGGTCGGCGTCGAGAACCGCGCCGTCCGTCAGGAGCGCCGCAGCGGACTCCAGTTGGGATGCGTCACGGACGACGACATCGATACGGTCCCCGCCCACCCGCGCCTTCAATGTGTCGGCGGTGCCGTCCGCGACCACCCGGCCGCCGTCGATCAGCGAGATCCGGTCCGCCAGTTGGTCGGCCTCCTCCAGGTACTGCGTCGTCAACAGGACCGTCGTGCCCCCTCCGACCAGGGAGCGCACCGACGACCACACCTCGGCGCGGCCGCGCGGGTCGAGTCCGGTCGTCGGCTCGTCCAGGAAGAGCACCTCGGGGTCGGTGATGAGGGACGCGGCCAGATCGAGCCGTCGGCGCATACCGCCGCTGTACTTCTCGACCGGCTTGCGGCCGGTGTCCGCGAGCCCGAAGCGGGCCAGCAGTCCGTCGGCCCGTATGCCCGCCCGGCGTGCGCCCAGATGGTACAGCCGGCCGAACATCTCCAGGTTCTGCCGCCCGTCGAGCTGCTCGTCGAGGGCGGCGTGCTGCCCGAGCAGTCCGATCCGCCGCCGGACCTCACCGGCTTCGCTCCGTACGTCGAACCCGACCACCTCGGCCCGGCCCCTGTCGGGGCGGAGCAGCGTGGACAGGATGCGTACGGCCGTGGTCTTGCCCGCACCGTTGGGCCCCAGCACGGCGTGCACCGTGCCTCGGCCGACCGTGAGATCGAGGCCGTCCAGGGCGCGTCTGCCCTTGTACCTCTTGTGCACATCGTCGAGAACGATCGCGTCCGCCACCCTCGCCACACCCTCTCGTTTCCGCCGAAGGCCATCTAGTCAAACTTGACTAGATGGGGAAAGGTAACTGGATCCAACCCATTCGTCAAACTTAATCAGTCGAGATCCCCGGGATCCGGGACACCGGTCGCGTACGGGTTCTCCTCACCCTCGGCGAGTACCCCGACGAACGGATCACCCTCCCCCGCGAAGGTGTAGGCGCCGCCCTCGATCCGCTCGATCAGCCCCCGGGTCCACTCGGCCCCCGCATCCGCCGAGTGGACCCACATGTTCATGATCTCGCCGATGTGACCGAGCGACTCGGGCCCGTCCTCGGGCGTGTAGTACTCGGTGACCGAGGCCCGCCAGGCCGCCAGCCCCGCCACCCGCTCCTTGAGCAGCGCGACCGCTTCGGACCGTTCCAGGTCGACGATGAAGCCGATTCCCGCCGACAGCACGTCCATCTTCTGGTCGTACGAGGTCAGCGCCGCACGCAGCAGGGCGAGGTACTCCTCGGCGCCCTTCTCGGTGATCTCGTACTCGGTACGGGGCGGGCCGCCCGCGGTGCTCGGGGCGACCTCATGGGCGATCAGCAGCCCTTGCTTCGCCATCTGCTTCAGGGCGTGGTAGACCGACCCCGGCTTGGCGTTGGACCACTCGTGGGCGCCCCAGTACTCCAGGTCGTTGCGGACCTGATAGCCGTGCGCCCGGCCGTGCTGGCGCACGGCACCGAGGACCAGCAGCCGGATCGCGGACATCCCACCCACCCTTCCTATTCAACTTTGACTAGAATAGCCCGCCTCCTCGGCGACCAGTTCGAACGCGGTCCGGCCGTCCAGGGACTCCCGGATGATGTCCGCGTGCCCGGAGTGCCGGGCGATCTCCTCGACGAGATGGATCAGCAGCCAGCGCATCGAGCAGCGCTGGCCCTTCGGGAACCAGGGCGCCTCGGGCAGCGGGAACGTGTCGTTCATGCTCTCCACCGAGTGGATGAACCCCTCGGTCTCCGCCGCGACCTTCGCCCAGAACTCCAGCAACTGCGGGACCGTCTCGTCCCCGACCAGCCGGAAGCTGTCCGCCCAGGTCTCCTCGGTGCGGGCCTTCTCGTTGGGGCGCTGCTGGGCGAGGCGCAGCCAGTTCAGCTCGGTCTCCGCGACATGCTTGAGCAGCCCGGAGAGGGAGAGTTCACTGACGCTGGGCCGGCTCGCCGCCTGTTCCTCGGTGAGTCCGAGCAGCGAGCGCCGGATCGCGCCGCGCTGGGCCTCGACGAAGGAGAGGAGCGCACCGCGCTCGTCGCCGTGCGCCTCTGCGGGAACGTGAGTGACCATGATGTCCGCCCTTCGGGGCCGTTCGAGCCTGCGCTCGGTGTCTTCCTGACACCGACCAAGCTACGGACCCTTGCGGACAACTTCCGTCCTCAACAGGCGGGTGTCAGAGAGAGAATTCCGTCCGGCCGTGCTGGATCGAGATCCACTTCTGGGTGGTGAACGCCTCCACGGTGGCGTCGCCGTTCAGCCGCCCGGTCCCGGAGAACTTCTCGCCGCCGAACGCCACCATCGGGTCGTCCGCGATCGTGGAGTCGTTGACGTGGAACATTCCGGTGACGATGCGCTGCGCGAACCGCACCCCGCGCTCGGCGTTCCCGGTGTGCACGGCGCCACTCAGCCCGTACGGAGTGTCATTGGCGATCCGTACGGCCTCCTCCTCGCCGTCGAACGTCATCAGCAGCGCCACCGGACCGAAGATCTCCTGGGCGAGCAGCGGCGAGTCGTCCGGGAGCCCCGCGAGGACGGTCGGCTCGACGAGATTGCCGCGGGTACCGCCCCGAACGAGCGCCGTGGCACCTTCGGCGACCGCCTGGTCGACCAGCGCGGTCAGCGCGTCGGCCTGGAAGGTGTTGATGACCGGGCCGATCTGGGTTTCGGGGTCGCGCGGGTCGCCGGTCCTGAGCGCCGCCACCTTGGCGATGAACTTCTCGGTGAACTCGGGCGCGAGGGAACGGTCCACCAGGATGCGGTTGGCGGCCATGCAGACCTGCCCCTGGTAGACGAAGCGGCTGAAGACGGCCGCGTCGACCGCGTAGTCGATGTCCGCGTCGTCCAGCACCACCAGGGCGCTGTTGCCGCTGAGTTCGAGGATGGTCCGCTTGAAGAGTCCGCCCGCGGTCGCACCGACATGGCGGCCGACCCGGTCCGAGCCGGCGAAGGAGATCACCTTGGGCACGGGGTGCGCTATCAGCGCGTCGCCGATCTCGGCGATGTCGGTGACCAGGACGTTGAGGAGTCCGGCGGGCAGCCCGGCGTCCTCGAAGATCTTGGCGATCAGGCCGCCACCGACGACGGGAGCGTTCTGGTTGGGCTTGATGACGACCGCGTTGCCGAGCGCCAGGGCCGGTGCGACCGACTTCATCGACACCAGGAAGGGAAAGTTGAACGGGCTGATCACGCCTATGACGCCGACGGGCAGCCGGTAGACACGGTTCTCCTTGCCGTCCACCGGGGACGGCAGGATCCGCCCCTCGGGGCGCACCGCCTGCTGGATCGCCTCGCGCAGGAAGTCCTTGGCGCAGCCGATCTCGAACTCCGCCTTGAGCCGGGTGCCGCCCAGTTCGTCGTTGATCGCCCCGATGATGTCCTCGGTGCGCTCCTCGGTTATACGCAGGGCGCGTTCGAGGACGAGGCGGCGTTCGTAGGGGTTGGTGGTGGCCCAGACCCGCTGGGCGCGCTCGGCGGCTCGGTAGGCCTCGTCGACCTCCTGCGCGGTGGCGACGGTGATGGCGGCGAGCTTTTCCCCGTTGAACGGATTGAAATCGATGATGTCCCACGAGCCCGTGCCGGTCCGCCACTCACCGTCGATGTACTGGTTGGCCAGCTCGTTGAAGAAGGACATGCGATCCCTTACTGCAGGTGCAGACTCCCGTTGATACGTCATCGTACTGATGAATCAGGAGAGTTGGAGAAGGCCGCGGAGCAGATCACGACTCTCCTCGGGACCCGGACTGTCGTGGTGGAGTCGCGTCATCGCCTTTTCGTACTGGGCGACTTCCTCGGCCTTGTCCAGATAGAGCGCACTTGTCAGCTGCTCCAAATAGACAATGTCCGACAGATCGGATTCCGGGAATCGCAGCATCGTGAAGGAGCCGCTCTCTCCGGCATGCCCGCCAAAACTGAAGGGCATCACTTGAAGCGTGATGTTCGGCTGTTCCGACATCTCGATCAGATGCCTCAATTGCTCGCGCATCACCTCGCGTTCGCCGTACGGGCGGCGCAGTGCCGCTTCGTCCAGTACGGCATGGAAGCTCGGGGCACGTTCGGAGACGAGGACCTTCTGTCGCTCGAGCCGGAGCGCGACCCGGCGGTCGATCTCGGCGGCGGGGGCGCCGGACATGCCGCGGGAGACGACGGCGTGCGCATACGCCTCGGTCTGCAACAGGCCGTGGACGAACTGGACTTCGTAGATCCGGATGAGCGAGGCCGCCCCCTCCAGACCGATGTATGTCTGGAACCATCCTGGCAGCACGTCTCCGTAACTGTGCCACCAGCCCGCCACGTTGGCCTCGCGCGCCAGGCCGAGGAGCGAGTCGCGCTCCACCTCGTCCGTGACCCCGTAGAGCGTGAGCAGGTCCTCGACGTCCCTGGCCTTGAAGCTCACCCGTCCCAACTCCATGCGGCTGATCTTCGATTCGGAAGCGCGGATGGAGTAGCCGGCCGCCTCGCGGGTGATGCCGCGCGAGTCGCGCAGCCGCCTGAGCTGAGAGCCCAGCAGGATGCGCCGCACCACGGATCCACTCGACTCGCCTGCCACCACTGATCCAACCCTCCCCATCGCTTCCCGGGCATCGGGGCACCCCCTGAACCCCAAGTGCCGGATTCTGCCATCAAAACGCTTCAGCCCGTACTCATTCGATTACAGAAATGAGAAGACTTACAGAAAGCCATGAAACTACCGGCAGGAAGAAATGAGCAAGAACCGGCACGGGGTCGGACAGGTCCGGCGCGTGCACGTGCATCTGCCCTTGCATCTGCTCAGCGCATTCGGAACCATGGGCCCCGCGCACGTGCGTGTTCGTTCGTGTTGTGCCGCTGTACCACCGCAGTACCGCTACAGCCGCGAATCCCGGGAGTGCCTCGCATGGGGACGAATGGATCGACGATGCTCGGGCCGTTACGGCAGGGGCTTCCCCCCATCGATCCCTCAGCCGCCTCCGGATCAGCCACCTGCACCCTGCCGGCCCGGTACGAAGCCGTCGGTGGGGCCCGCCAGTTCACCAAGGCGACGCTGGCCCGGTGGGAGCTGAGCGACCGTTTCGACGACGTCGCCCTGGTCGTCTCCGAACTCGTCACCAACGCACTGCGGCACGCACTGCCCGAGGACGCCCCGAGGGACCCTCAGGAGGCTCCGGTGAAGCTGCACTTGATGCGCTGGTCCTCACGCCTGGTGTGCGCGGTGCGCGACCCCAGTCAGGCGAGTCCGGTGGCGTCCGAGGCGCCGGACTCGGCGGAGTCGGGCCGCGGCCTGTTCCTGGTCGAGTCGTTCAGTGACGGCTGGGGCTGGCACCCGTCCCCCGCACCGGGACCGGAGCATCCGCCCGCGGGCTCGCAGGCCCTGCGCGGCAAGGTGGTCTGGGCTCTGTTCCGGCTCTCCGACACCGTCTGACGCACGAATCCCGGCGCGGCGTTCCGCGCGCAAGGCCTGCGTTTTCCGCCCGTACGGCGGTCAGCCGCCCGCTATCAGGTGATCGAACTCCCCGTCCTTCACGCCGAGCAGCAGCGCCTCTATCTCGGCCGGCGTATAGACCAGGGCGGGCCCGTCGGGGTGGCGTGAATTCCGCATCGCCACACCCCCGTCGGGCAACTTGGCGAACTCCACGCAGGATCCCTGGGAGTTGCTGTGCCTGCTCTTCTGCCAGACGACTCCGCGAAGCTCTGTGGCGGCCATGCCGTTGTACACGTGGTGCACAGGACGCTCCCGAGTTGCAAGGTGCAAGTGTCAACTGGTTCGGATCATAGCTGTGTTCATATGCCGATGCATGAGCAGATGCACGTGCACGCGGGGTGTTCTCTTGATTACAGCTTTACCTTCGCCCGTCTGCCCGCTCTCCGGAGAGATAGACGGTCGGAGCGTCTATTTGGCTCCCGGCAGCAGGAGTTGCCCCGCAAATCGATCCGCACACCCTGGTAACTTTGGGCGGTCTTTCATCAACAAGGGGGAATTCCAGGTGCACCCACTCGTACGAACCGGCGCCGTCGTCGCGGGTCTGGCCGTCGCGGTCGCACTGACGGGTTGCGGCAGTGACAGCGGGAAGAGCGACTCGGACACCGGCGCTGCCGACGGGCCCACCTCGGCACCCGCCGCCGGCGGCGACAGCGGTTCCGCGGGAGACGCCGCGGCGCTCGACGGGACGTGGGCCGGGGTGACCGACGGCAAGGCCGTCGCCCTGTCCGTCACCGCCGGCAAGGCCGCGCTCGTCGCCGACGCCCACGTCTGCTCGGGCGAGGTGAAGGACATGGGCAAGGTGATGCTGGCACTGAAGTGCACCGACGGCGACACCGCCCGCACCATGGGAACCATCGCGTCCAACGACGGCAGGACGATCGTCGTGGAGTGGGACGCCGGCAGCAAGGACACGCTGGCCAAGACGGAGCCGGGTGCACTGCCGACGGGACTGCCGGGCCTGCCCACCCCCTGACGCGGGAGCGGTGCCGGGCCGGTCAGCTCCGTCCGGCACCGCTCGTCCCGGGCCGGTCGCCCGCGCCGGTGTCCAGCGCCCGGGAGAACTCCTCCAGGGACTCCAGCAGCAGATCGGCTCCGTTCCGTACGACCGGATCGGATGTTCGCCCGCGCCGCTCGTCCTCCTCGTCCCACCGCTCCAGCGCCTCACGGACCGCCTCCCAGCGCGGTGCGCGGCGCTCCCGCACGTCCTTCGCGCCCTGCTCGGTGGCCCGGCGCAGTGCGTCGGCGAGCTGCGCGGCGGCGGGGACGGGGGTGGCATCACCCTCCGGCAGATGCGCCTCCATCAGCATCGCGGCCCGGCCCAGCTGGGCGAGGGCGTGCTGGGCGTCCTCGGCGGCCGTGCGGGAGAGGCCGCGGTGGCGCACGGGTTCGTGCTGGGCCCTCGCGACCGCCTCCTGCCAGGCCACACGGGCTTCGCGGGAGACGAGCAGCGCGGCGCGGACGTCCTCGGGGCCGCGCTCCGCCGGATCCGCGTACTGGTCGACGGCGCTGGCGGCGTACCGCCCGTCGGCCGCCAGCCAGTCGCCGAGCCGGTTGCGCAGCCGAGGGGTTTCCCAGGCCGGGTAGACGGCATACGAGATCATCGCGAGGAGCCCGCCCACCAGGGTGAGGACGACGCGTTCGCCCACGGTCTGCGACCAGGCTTCGCCCGCCATGCCGAGCAGGAAGACGACGTACGCGGAGACGCACGCCTGGCCGACCACGTACCCGGTGCGCATCAGGAGGTACATCAGCAGGGCGCAGACGATGGCGAGCGCGGCGGCGGGACCCGCACCGGGGTGGGTGGCCTGGACGATGGCGGTGGCGACGAAGACCCCGACGATCGTGCCGCCGAACCGGCCCGCGGCTCGGGCGTACGTCTGGGAGAACTCCGGCCGCATCACCATGACGGCGGCCATCGGCGCCCAGTAGCCGTGACCGAACGGCAGGGCGGCGCCGATGAGATAGCCGACGGCGACGACGACGGTGACCCGGACGGCGTGCCGCAGGATCGGCGAACCGGGGCGCAGTTCGGCGCGCATCGCCCGCAGGACGACGGGCACCAGCCGCAGCAGGGTGGGCCGGCGGCGGTGCGGGGCGATCGTGTCGGCCGCTTCGTCGGCCTCCGCCCGGTCCTCCTTCGTCCCGTCGCCCTCGGCGGTCTCGATGACATCGGCGAGGAGCGCGCTGAGGCGGCTTGCGGCACGGCGCGCGGCTCCGGTGAGGATCGTCCTGGTGTCGGGGGTCCTCAAGGCGGCGACGGCGGGGGCGGGGAGGTGCATCGGGGTGCCGTGCCGGATGGCGCGGGCCGCGGCGTCCAGTACGGAGGCTGCGGCGGCGAGAAGCTCCCGGACCCGGTCGCGTTCCGGACCTTCGACGGTTGCGCCCACCGCCGGGTCCGCGAGCGAGGCGAGCACCGGCCTGATCCGTTCGGCGAGGCCGCGGGAGCCGTGCAGCTCGGCGGGGCGGTGGCGGGCCTGGCGCGGGGTGACGGCGGCGGCGCTGCGGGCGGTCATCAGCGGGACCGGGTCGAACTCGGCGACCGGGTCGTGGCGCAGCCTGCGCGCGTAGTCGGCCTCCGCCGCCAGTGCGTCGGCGAGGGCGTCGCGCTGGGCGCCCCATCTGCGTACCGGAAACAGGACGATCAGCGCCGCCTGGACGACCCCGCCGAACGCGATCATCACGGCGTGTACGGCCGCCTGGGCGACGGAGGTGGGGAGGGTGATCGTGACCAGCATGATGCCGACGTTGGACGCGGCGATGATGCCGCCCGTCGGCCCGGCCGCCCAGGTCAGCCCGGCCAGGAACGTCCAGAGGACCAGCAGGGCCAGGAACAGCGGAAGATGGGCGCCGGTGAGATAGCCGAGGAACGTCGATACCGCGAGACTCGCACCGGAGACCAGGGCCAGGACGGGCCGGGGGCGCCAGCTGCGCTGGAAGGTGGCGATGGCCGCCTGGAACGCGCCGAACGCGGAACTGGCGGCGACCACCGGCCCGAAGAAGGCGAGGCCGACCCCGATGACCAGGGCGAGTCCGGCCGCACCACGGATCGCGATGAGCGGTTCGAGGCGCCGCCGCTCGATCGTCAGCCCCGAGCGGGCGGTCTCTCTCAGTGCCCGGAGCCAGCTCATGGACCGAGCCTAGCCGGAATGCCCCTTATGGGGATTTCCGGCCATCCGGTCGCAGCACTGGGGCGTGTGTCGGAAGTCCCGCCGTCCGCCCGAAGGGTGGGCCCGGCGGCGTCCGGTGCGTGCGTGCCAGGCGTCGCGGGGCAGGCGGGACTGCCGACACACGCCCTAGCGGGGACCGTCGATGCCCGGCCGCCGCTCGCCCATCCGGGCCCGGTCGGCGGCGGCCGTGCCGTGCGCCCAGCCCTCGCCGTCCGTCACTCCGCGCACCCGGGTACTGGTCGTCCGAGGGAACATCCGGTCCGCGGCGTCCGTGACCGCCACATCCCGCGCCGCCAGGACCGGCAGCAGATCGTCGTCGTCGGCAACTCCCTCCGAGACCGAGGCCGCGGTCACCCGGGCGGTGTCGGACGCCAGGCGCGCACCCAGCCGCTGGACGTACGCCATCAGGAAGGACTGCCGGAACGTCTTGGTCCGCTTGCGTCCGCCGGCCCGCTGGCCCGCCTCCGCCTTCGCCATCGCCGCCGTGCCCTGGACCAGCAGGGAGGTGTACAGCAGCTCCACCGCCTCCAGGTCCGGCTCGAAGCCGACGACCGTCGAGAAGCCGAACTCGCTGTTCCACACGGCACGGCAGCGGTTCGCGGAGGCGACGGCGTCGAGCAGGATCGCCTTCGCCGTCTCGTACGGGGCATCGACCCCGATCCGGCAGGCGCCCGGCGCCTCCTTGCTGTGCGTACGGGCGGCGAGGAGGGCCTCGTCGATGGAGTGCCGGGCCATCAGCTCCTGTGCCTTGGTGGTGAGGGCCTCCGCCTCCTCCGGGAACCCGGTCGCCTCCGCCTTCGCGAGCAGCGCGCGGATCCGGGTCAGCATGCGGGGTTCGTCGTGCGCGGGCGGCAGATCGAGCAGGCGGCCCGGGGCGCCGGGCGGCGGTCCGACCGGCTCGATCGAGGGCAGCCGGAGGAACAGCCGGTAGAGACCGAGGAGGGCGGAGGCGTACGAGAACCGGTCGGGCCGGTTCCGCGGCGGCGGCGCGGGCAGCTCGGCCAGCTGGGACCGCCAGCGGGGCGGCAGCTGCTCGTACCGGCCGGTCTCCGCGGTGATCAGCCCGGCGGCGAGCCCGGCCCCCGTCTCGTCGAGTTCGCGGCGGACGATCCGTACGACATCGGCGGGCTGCCAGCCACGCTCCCAGGCGCGGCGGACGAATTCCTCTCCGCGCCGGACCAGTTCCGCGTCGGCGGCCGGATCGGCGGCGAGGAGGGAGGCACCGGTGTCGAGACCGGCGTCGCCGTCCGAGTAGAGGGCTGCCGCGAATGCCTGGTCGATCACCGGTTCCATGAGGTCAGGGTAGGCAGGGCGGCGCGGCGGGGTAGGCCTGGCCCTACCCCGGAGACGGGTTCTGGTGGTCGTGTCCGGAGGTTCCGCACGCGGTTCGATCGAAGACATGACCTCCACTGCTGCCGCCGACGCGGTACGGCTCCGCTCCGTACGACGCTCGTACGGGAACCTCGATGCCCTCGGCGGCGTCGACCTCACCGTCCGCCCCGGCACCTTCACCGCCGTCATGGGGCCCTCCGGCTCCGGCAAGTCGACGCTCCTGCACTGCGCGGCCGGGCTCGACCGGCCGACGTCCGGCACGGTCGAGGTAGGCGGGACGGCGCTGACCGGGCTCAGTGAGCGCCGGCTGACACTGCTGCGCCGGGACCGGATCGGTTTCGTCTTCCAGTCGTTCAACCTGGTCCCCTCGCTGACCGCCGCCCAGAACGTGGCGCTGCCGCTGCGGCTCGCGGGACGCCGGCCGTCCCGTACCGAGGTGCGCGCCTCACTCGCGCGGGTCGGACTCGCCGACCGGGCGGACCACCGGCCCACCGAACTCTCCGGTGGCCAGCAGCAACGGGTGGCACTGGCGCGGGCCCTGATCACCCGGCCCGCGGTGCTCTTCGGGGACGAACCGACCGGCGCACTGGACACCGCGACGAGCCAGGAGGTGCTGGTGATGCTGCGGGAACTGGTGGACCGGGAGGGACAGACGATCGTGATGGTCACGCATGATCCGGTGGCGGCGGCGTACGCGGACCGGGTGGTCTTCCTGGTCGACGGACATGTCGCGGACGACCTGACCGGACTCTCCGTGGAACGGATCGCGGCCCGGACGACCGCAGCGCGCCCGAGCGCGGCCCGTACGGACACTGCGATCGGGGATCGCGCGGAGGCGGCATCGTGCTGACCCTCGCCCTGGCCGCGCTGCGGACCCGCTGGACCGCTCTCATCGGCACCTTCGTCGCGCTCGCGCTCGGCGCGGGGCTGACCGCGACCATGGGGCTGGGACTCGCCTCGACCTTCGACGCGCCGGACCGGAAGCCGCAGCGATTCGCCGCGTCGCCGGTGGTGGTGAAGGGCATCGACACGCTGACCGTGCGGGTCCGACGCGGACCGTCCACCGCTCACGTCACCAGGAGACTCGCTCATCCACACCCTGTGGATATCAAACTCCTGCGCGACCTGGCGGCGCTCGGACCGGTGGCCCGCGACGGACAGGACGTCGGCGGCGGCCCGGACGCCGTGGGCGTGGACGCCCCCGTCGCCGAGGTCCGCCGCGTCGTGGGCGACCGAGCGGAGGTCCTCACCGGCGACGAACGCCGCCGCGCCGACCCGGTGACCGCGCGGGACGCCGAGGCCCTGTCGGCCGTGAACGCCCTGCTCGGCACGGCGGGCTCCGTCGCCGCGTTCGTCTCGGTCTTCGTCGTCGCGTCGACGTTCGCCTTCGCGGTGGCACTGCGCCGACGTGAGTTCGGTCTGCTGCGCACGGCGGGCGCCACCCCCGGCCAGCTGCGGCGACTGCTGCTGGTGGAGGCGACCCTGGTCGGCACCCTCGCCTCGGCGGCCGGATGCGCACTGGGCGACCGGGGCGCACCGCACCTCGCCCGGCTGCTGGTGGACGGCGGGATGGCGCCCTCCTGGTTCACCATCCGCCCCACGGCGTGGCCGCTCCACGCGGCGTTCTGGACCGGCCTGACCGTGGCACTGACCGGCGTCTGGGCGGCGTCTCGACGGGCAGGCAGGACCGGTCCGGCCGAGGCGCTGCGCGAGGCCGACATCGATGCGGGCGTGCTGCCACCCGTGCGTCGGCTACTGGGCTTCGCGCTGCTCGCGGGGGCCGGGTTCCTGATGACGAAGTCGCTGGTCACAGACCCGTCCGGGCTGCTGAAGCGGAAAACGTACATGACACAGCCGATGGTGCTGATCACCGGTGTCGCCCTGCTCGCGCCGCTGCTCGTACGCCCTGTGACCCGGCTGCTCCGGCTTCCCGGGGCGACCGGAATGCTCGTACGGGCCAATGCGGCGGCGTCCCTGCGCCGTACGGCCGCCGTGGCCGCTCCGGTACTGATCGCGGTGGCGCTGGCCGGCTCGGTGCCGGGTTCCGCGATGACGGTGGCCCGGGCGAGGGGCGCCGAGGCGCGCGAGCACACCCGGGCCGATCTGGTCGTGACGGGCGCGGACCTCGAGGTGCGGCGGATCCCCGGGGCGTTGCTGTCCGCGTCCGCGTCGACCGCGGTCTTCGTACGGGAGGAGGACACCGCGCTCATCGAGTCGGAGGCGCGGGCCGTCGACGACGCGAAGACGCTCGCGGCCGTCGAGCGGCTGCCGGTGGTGGCGGGCGATGTCCGTGACCTCGACGACCGTTCGATCGTCGTGAACGAGGAATGGGAACAGCACACGGTGGGCGCGACGGTACGGGTATGGCTCGGCGACGGCCGCCCGGTGTCGCTGCGGATCGCGGCGGTGCTGGCCATCGGTACGGGGAACAACGGCGCGTACGTCACGGCGGTGAACGCACCGACGGCTCCGGTGGACCGCATCGACGTACGCCTCACCCCCGGCGCGGACAGGGCGGCGGTCGCCGCCGCACTGCACGGCACCGGTGGCACAGTGCGGTCGACGCAGCAGTGGCTGGCCGCCACACATCCGCGCTCGAGCCCACAGACGCGGCTCGGCCTGCTGGTGGTGCTGGGCATCGCCCTCGTCTACACGGCGATCGCGCTCGCCAACACACTGCTGATGGCGGGATCCGTACGGTCCGCGGAGCTGGGCGCACTGCGGCTGGCCGGGGCGACCCGCACGCGGGTCCTCGGGATCGTCGCCGGGGAGACGCTGCTCGCGGTGGCACTGGGGGCGGCGCTCGGCATGGCCGTGACCGCGGTCAACCTGGCAGGACTGGGCGCCGCACTCGCCTCACTGTCCGCACCGGTGACGGTGTCGGTGGAGTGGCCGGTGGTGGGAGCTGCGGCCGAGGTGTGCGCGGTGGTGGCGGTGGCGGTGGCGATGCTCCCGCGGGCCGTACGGCGCCGGTGAACCGGAGCGCGGGTCGGCGCGGGCTGTGACTGCTGAACATCACGGCCATCGCGGTGATCACGACGATCGGCACGATCACGGTGAGCGCCGGTCCGACCGGGTTGCGGTGGCCGTACACAGCGGTTGGTGCCCCCGCCTGCTGGTGCCCCACCTGCTGTGGCCGGAGACGGGCCCGCAGTCGCAATCGGTGTCCCTGCCGTGCCTGTCGCGGCTACTGATCAACAGCGCTGCCGAAGCGCCCCGGCCTGCGAACCGCCTCTGTGTCCGGGCGAGTTCGCGGGCAGCTCAGGGCAGAAGCACGAGATCCCCGTACGCGACCCGCCTCGCTCACCTCGTGGGCCCGGAATACCTGTCCCGTCCAGCCGACCGGAGCCTGCGGTCGACCGGGTCGGCCCCGGCGGCGCCGTGAACGAACCCGGGCGTCGGAACCGCCCTCCAGCCGGCCCCGCCCCGCTGTCAGTCCCACCTGCCAGACTCACGCACATGACCGAACGCTGGGCTCTGGCCACCACAGAGACCGGCGGCGCCCGCCTCACCCCTCTGACTGCCGGCGGCCTCCCCGCCGCCCCGGTTCTGACCGAACCCGACCTCGTGGAGGCAGTCCGTTCCCGCCCGGACGTCATCCGCTGGGTCTGGCGGTCGACCGCCGAGATCTATCCCCGCCTGCTCGACGCGGGCGTACTGATCGACCGCTGCTACGACATCGAGGCAGCCGAGTCCCTCCTCCTCGCACACGAGGGCCGGCTCGGCGAACCCCGCTCCGCCGCGGCCGCCCACGCCCGCCTCCGTAACGCCCCCGTACCCCCCGATCCCCCCTCCCGCGCCGCGGAGCCCGGCTCGCAGTCCTCCCTCTTCGAGCCGCAGTCCGGCACGGACGTCCCCTTCGATGCGCTCCTCCAGGTGTACGCGGAGCAGCTCCGCCGCCACGACGCCACCGCCCACCCCGGCCGCATGCGTCTGCTGACGGCCGCCGAGTCGGCCGGAATGCTGGTCGCCGCCGAGATGAACCGGGCCGGCCTGCCCTGGCGGGCCGACGTGCACCGGGATGTCCTGCACGACCTGCTGGGCGAGCGGTACGCCGGTGGCGGCGAACCCCGCCGGCTCGCCGAGCTGGCCGAAGAGGTGTCCACGGCGTTCGGCCGTCGGGTCCGCCCGGACCTCCCCGCCGATGTGGTCAGGGCGTTCGCGCAGGCCGGGATCAAGGTGAAGTCGACCCGCCGCTGGGAGCTGCAGGAACTGGACCACCCGGCGGTGAAGCCGCTGATCGAGTACAAGAAGCTGTACCGGATCTGGACGGCGCACGGCTGGAGCTGGCTCCAGGACTGGGTGCGCGACGGCAGGTTCCGCCCCGAGTACCAGCCGGGCGGCACCGTCAGCGGCCGCTGGACCACCAACGGCGGCGGGGCGCTGCAGATCCCCAAGGTGATACGGCAGGCGGTCGTCGCCGACGAGGGCTGGCGGCTGGTCGTCGCCGACGCCGACCAGATGGAGCCGAGAGTTCTGGCCGCGATCTCCCGCGATCCCGGCCTGATGGAGGTCGCCGGCCATGACGGCGACCTCTACACGGCGCTGTCGGACCGCGCCTTCCACGGCGACCGCGACCACGCCAAGCTGGCGCTGCTGGGAGCGATCTACGGCCAGACCTCGGGCGACGGCCTGAAGAACCTCGCGGCGCTGCGACGACGCTTCCCGCTCGCCGTGGCGTATGTCGACGACGCGGCGAAGGCGGGCGAGGAGGGCCGTCTCGTACGGACCTGGCTGGGCCGGACCAGTCCGCCGGCGGCCGGGAGCGGCGACGACGACGAGGCCGGCATCCCGCAGGAGAGCGACGAGCAGCCCTCCGTGGAGGGCGAGTTCACGCCGGGCTACGCCTCGACGAACGCCCGGGCGCGCGGCCGCTTCACCCGTAACTTCGTGGTGCAGGGCAGCGCCGCCGACTGGGCGCTGTTGTTCCTGGCCGCGCTGCGCCGGTCCCTGGCCGCCGCCGGTCTCCGGGCCGAACTGGTCTTCTTCCAGCACGACGAGGTGATGGTGCACTGCCCCGAGGAGGAGGCCGAGGCAGTCGTGAAGGCGATCCGGGCCGCCGGTGACCTGGCGGGGCGGACCGCCTTCGGCAGGACGCCGGTGCGCTTCCCTTTTACGACGGCGATCGTGGAACGCTACTCCGACGCCAAGTAGCAGAGCTCACCCGTCGGGGTGCTCGGCCTCGTCCGTCCCGGGCTCGCCCTTCCCCAAGGGGTGCGTGGGCCGCGTCGGCTGCGTGGGCTGCACTGTCTCCACGGGCGGAACGACACGCCCTGTACCCGCACCCGGCCCGCCGAACCCGCCGAACCCGGCCAGCCCGTGGTCGTAATGCACGGCCCGCAGATGCTGATGCCGGTGCCGGGCATTGAGCAGATGGATGACGTACGCCGCCAGCGCGATCATCGCCAGGACGACCGCCACGGTGATCAAGGTGTCCATGAGAGACGGCCCCCTTCGCGCGCGCAGGCCGAGACTTCTTCAGGCTACTCCGCGAGCCGCCTGCGCAGGGCGCCGACCGAACGGGGAAAACGCCCCGGACCAGGAACGTTTCCCTTCCGGCCCGGACCGGGGCGCGCCCCGCGTCCCGGTGCATCGCCCGGGCACCGGGGGCATGCCCGCGCAGTGGTGGTGCACGGCTGATGCTCCGGTCGTGGTCGCTGGTGCCGACCCCGGGGGTTCCGCGATGCCCGGCGCCGACGAACCCGGACCGGCTGCTGCCGCGCCTGATGGGGAAGCCGATGAAGCAGCTCCCGGAGCCGCTCGTGCGGTACGCGTCGCCGCCCCGCGGATCGGTGAACGTCCGCGTCTTCTCGCTCGCCTGCGGAACTCTCCTCGGCTGCGGGGCCATTGCCGAAACCGTGGCCGCGCACATGCCGCCTTCCGGAGATCCCGCTCCCCTCCACTTCGCGTCATGGGCCCCTGTGACCGGCGGCGATAGGCTCCGCGCATGGCCACGACCGAGCGCGAGATCACCGAGCCCGTCGACCTCTGCCGCCCCGACGGGAGGCTGAACCCGGCGGCCGTCGGGTGGTCCCGGCGCCCCCTGCACCGGGCGAATCTGCGCGGCTGGGGCCGGACCAAGCGGTGGGAGTACTGGTGCGTGACCACGCCCACCCATCTCGTCGCGCTGACCGTGAGCGATCTCGACTTCCTGGCGCTGAACACGGTGTACGTGCTCGAGTACGGGGCGGGCGGCCGCGAGACCGAACGCACCGCGATCGTCCCGGGAGGCCGCGGCGTCCACCTCCCGCAGACGATCGCCGGGGCTCCCGCACCCACCGGCGGAGGGTCCACGGACACCGTGGTCGGCCCGGAACGCCCCACCGGCGCCGCGGTCAGGATCGAGATCCGCGAGGAACCCGGCGGCACCCGCCTCCGGGCGCGCTGCCTGACCCGGCAGAAGGAACCCGTCGAGGTCGACCTCTTCGCCGCCCTGCCCACCGGCCACGAAACGCTCTCCGTCGTCGTGCCCTGGAGCGAGCGCCGCTTCCAGTACACGTCCAAGCACACCGCACGCCCCGCCTCCGGCACGGTCCGGATCGGCACGCGGGTCCTGGAGTTCGGCGCCGACGGCGACGCCTGGGCCACCCTCGACCACGGCCGGGGCCGCTGGCCGCGCTCGGTCGACTGGAACTGGGGTGCCGCCTCGGGCCGTACGGACGGCCGGACCGTCGGCCTCCAGTTCGGCGGGCGCTGGACACAGGGCACCGGTTCCACTGAGAACGCGCTCTGCGTGGACGGCCGGCTCAGCAAGATCGGCGAGGAGCTGGAATGGCGCTGGAGCCCCACGGACCACCTGGCCCCGTGGACGCTCCGTACCCCCGGGAGCTCCCAGGTCGACCTGGCCTTCACCCCGTTCCACAACCGCTCCACCCGCACCGACGCCGGCCTGCTCGCCAACCGCACCGATCAGTGCTTCGGCCACTACAACGGCCGGATCAGGGACGACCGGGGCCAGGACATCGTCGTCGAGCAGCTCCTCGGCTGGACGGAGGACGTCCATATGCGCTGGTGATCTCCCCGGCGTCCGGCCACGGCAGTAGGTTCCCCTCATGCGAATAGGCCACCTGCTGGGCACGGGACGATCTGCCGATGTGTATGCGATGGACGAGGCGTGGGTCCTGCGCCGCTACCGCGACAGCAGTGACGCCAGACCGGAGTTGGCCGTGATGTCGTACCTCTCGGCCTTCGGCTACCCGGTCCCCCGCCTCGGCCCGAGCCCGGCCGCCGCCACCCCCTCCGACCTCGTACTGCAACGCCTGACCGGCCCGACCATGCTCGAGTCCCTGCTCTCCGGCGCACTCACCGGGGACGAGGGAGCAGCGATCCTCGCCGGTCTCCTCACCGACCTTCACACGATCCCGGCCAGGCTCTCCTCGGAGCCCGAGGACCGGATCCTCCACCTGGACCTGCACCCGGACAACGTGATGCTGACGCCCGACGGCCCGGTGGTGATCGACTGGCGGACCGCCACGGAGGGGCCACCCGCCCTCGACCGGGCGATGTCGTCGCTGGTCCTGGCCCAGGTGGCGGTCGACCGCGCCTCCCCGCTGGCCACGGGCGCCCGCTCCCTGCTCACCGCACTGCTTCCCCACCTCGCCGACCAGGGCGGCATCCCGGACGCCCAGCTGGCCCAGGCGGTCTGCCGCCGCGCGGCGGACCCGAACCTGACGCAGGACGAACGGGAGTTCATCGACGAAGCGGCCGGCCTGATCAGCGCGTGGGCCGGATGAGCATCGGTCCGGCGACCGGTCGCCGCGAGGGGGACGGCGGTCTCGATGTGCCGGACGCCGGAGTACCCAAGGCCACGGGTGAGCCCCTCTCAAGGGCCGCAGCAGGCCCTCCTCGTCCTACAGCGGTCGCGCGAATGTCTCCTCGAAGACCGCGGTGATCAGACTGCGGACGTCCTCACCGCTCATCCCCTCCTCGTGCGCCCGGCGCATCCAGTCCGCGAGCCCGGCACGCAACGGGGAGTCGGCGCCGGTCCGGGGCTCGGCCAGGGAGTGCGTGATGAACGTTCCCGCGCCCTGGCGGACCTCGACGAGACCGGCCCGTTCCAGTTCCCGGTACGCCTTCAGCGTGGTGTTCGGGTTCACTTTGGTGGCCGCGGCCACCTGTGCCGCGGTGGGCAAGCGGTCGCCCACGGCCAACACGCCCATGCGCAAGGCCTGTTCGACCTGCCGAACGATCTGCAGGTAGGTGGGGACGCCGCAACGGCGATCAATGCGGAACGCCATCACTTCGCTCACTTCGCTCCCCCCTTCCTGCCGTTCCTGTCCTCCCGCACCGCGGCGGACGGCGTCCTCCGCGTGCAGCGCCCTTCCAGCCTATGCCGCCGCCGGGTACGGACGACGGTCCGCGAACCGGTGCCGGGAGAAGGCCCGGCATGCTCTCTGCCTCGCGGTTCACAACGGACGTCGGCCCACCCGGACCACGATGAAGGCGATCAGCAGCGCGCTGAGGCCTCCCAGGATTCCGGCCCCGGTCCACTGCATGGCCGGCATCTGGTCGTAGCCGAAGTACTCGACCGTGGCGTTGACGATGCCCTTGTCGGCGAGGCACGCCTCGTACTTCTCCTCCTGGACACAGGTGCCGTAGCCGAAGAGCTCCCCGGAGGCGGTGCTGACCCAATTGTCCACCTGGACCGCGTCCGAGAGCGTCGCCGGGAACTCGGCGTCGATCGGGTAGGAGATCCGGCGCGGGGTGGCCAGCTCGGGCCGGACGAACGACCAGGCGACCTGCGTCACGACGGCGAAGAGGAACGTGCCGACCATGGCGGCCAGGACCCGGCGTGCCATCAGTCCGATCGCGATCCCGCCGACGGCGGTGAACAGGGTGAGCGCGGCGAGCATCGGCCCGGTGCTGTCGAACACCGTGCCCTGCATCCAGTCCCCCTCGCCGAACACACGGACCGCCCGCCACCACGTGAACAAGGAGCCGAGGACGATCGTGGGCAGCAGAACCAGAATCAGACCGGTGCCCAGCTTGTAGCTCAGCCACCGCTTGCGTGGCACGGACTGCGTGGTGGCCAGCTGCGCCGTGCCCTGCTCCTGATCGGAGGCGATCAACGGGGCGCCGCAGAAGACCCCGAGGACCACGGGCAGCGCACTCAGAATGGGCACGGTCTTCTCAAGCTTCGAGTGGATCGCCAGGACCACGCCGCTGTCGACCTTGTCGGCGGACCTGCCCGGCCAGCCGGCGCCGCGCACGGCGTCCAGCGAGGCGGCACGCTGGTAGACGAGCCAGACGGCGCCCAGGACGGTGAGCGCCGCCACCATCAGGAACATGGCGCGATGCTGACGGAACATCAGCCAGGCAAGTCCGCGCATCCGCAGCGGGCCCCTCCTGCTGCCGGTGGTACCGGCCGGGGTGTGGGTGAGAGTGCTCATGCCGCACGCTCCGCTCGCCGGTCGGGCTGGGCGGTGGGGGTGAGCAACGGCGGCGCTTCGGGCGAACGGAGATAGGCGAGCAAGATCTCTTCCAGACTTGGTTCCATCGACCGCCAGTCGCCGCGCACGGGACCCTCGGTCCGTATCAGGGCGTTGAACTGGCGACCCGTCGTACGGGTCTCGACCACGGTGTGGAGCGCCGGCCCGGCGGGAAGCTCCCCGGACTCCCCCACCGCTCCGGTGACCAGCTTGTGGCGCGCCATCAGCTCGTCCGTCTCACCGGCCATCCGGATCCGCCCGCCGGAGACGACCAGCAGGTAGTCGCACATGTCCTCAACTTCGGTGAGCATGTGGGACGACATCAGTACGCTCGTGCCGCGCTCGGCGGCCTCGGCCATCAGCAACGCGCTCATCTCGTCCCTGGCGAGCGGATCGAGATCGGCCATCGGCTCGTCCAGCAGCAGCAGGTCGGGCCGCTTGCCGAAGGCGAGCGCGAACGCCACCCGGGTGCGCTGCCCGCCGGACAGGGTGCCGATCCGGGCATGCAGCGGAACATCGCCGGCCCGCACGATCCGCTCGGCCGCCGCCTGGTCCCAGCGAGGGTTGAGTTCCTGCCCCGTCCTGAGCGTCTCGGCGACGGTGAAGCGCTTGAACAGCGCCTTCTCCTGGCCGAGGAAGGCGTATCGCGGCATGACGCCGGGAGAGTCCACCGGCACCCCGAACATGCGCAGTTCGCCCGTCGTGCCCTGCACCAGCCGGGTTGCAATGCCCAACAAGGTGCTCTTTCCCGCCCCATTGGGCCCCACCAGTCCACAGATCCGTCCGGCGGGCAGCCTGAACGAGCAGTCCTGAAGCGCCCATCCGCGCCGGTACTTCTTCCCCAGCCCCTGCGCCTCAAGGGCCCACGGGCTCCCGGCGGTGTCCGGAGTGGTCATGTCGGGCACACCCTCCCTCAGATTCAACTAGTCAACTAGTGGAATCATGGTCTTGGCCGTTCGCGACTGTCAACCGCCGCCGGGCCGGACCCCGCGCCCGACTCCGCATGCGCCCACGGCCACGGACGTCTCGGCCCCGGCGCCCGAGGCGGGTGCCGGCCTCGTCCGGACATGAAAGAACCCCAGGTCACGTTGAGTGACCTGGGGTTTCCCCGAACCGCCTCCGGGATTCGAACCCGCGACCCTCCGCATGACGGGTTCGTCAGCGATCAGTCGCCACTGCCTCTGAGAAGTACGCCCGGTCCGTCGCCTCCGGATCGGAGACGTGCAAGAGGTTCCCCAGCAGCCGGTTCAGGACGTCGTGCGGCGCTTCATCGGCTGCTCGCACAGACCCGGAGCGCACATACGGTGGCTCCCGGTGCCCCATATCGACCCGCAAGCGTCAGTCGTCGCTGACGACTCCGATGTCGATACGTTGCTCTGCCGGGAGCCTAGCCAGTTGCCGAGATGGGTGTCACTCGGGTCGATGGACGTCTCCACCGGCGGTGTGGCTCTCACCGGTTGTCTGGTGTATTAGTTAGCTTCCTCCTTATTTGTCCATAGTCAAGAGCAGAAGCGAAAAAGATTCACCACGGATGGGGCGGCGTACGCCGACGCGGTGTCGGAGTACGCCGCCCCGGAGTGGGACGAGCTGCGCGCCGCGGCCCGTGAGCTGCCGACCCCTACTTCGGGTCGCGATTGAACAGCGACTTGGACCAGACGTGGCCGAGCACGGCCAGCCCCACGCACCAGGCCACGGCCAGCCACCCGTTGTGGCCGATCTCGGTGCCGAGCAGCAGCCCGCGCAGCGTCTCGATGGCCGGGGTGAACGGCTGGTACTCGGCGATCGGCTGGAACCAGCCCGGCATCGCGTCGACCGGCACGAACGCGCTGGAGATGAGCGGCAGGAAGATCAGCGGCAGGGCGTTGTTGCTGGCCGCCTCGGCGTTCGGGCTGGACAGACCCATCCCGACCGCGATCCAGGTGAGCGCCAGGGCGAACAGTGTGAGCAGGCCGACCGCCGCGACCCACTCCAGGACGGTGGCATCCGTGGCCCGGAACCCGATCGCCACGGCGACGGCTCCGACGAGGACCACGCTCATCACGCACTGCAGCACGCTGCCGACGACGTGCCCGATGAGCACCGACTCGCGGTGGATCGCCATCGTGCGGAATCGGGCGATGATGCCCTCGGTCATATCCGTGGCGACGGACACCGCGCTGCCGATCGTGGTGCCGCCGATGGTCATCAGCAGGATCCCCGGGACGAGGTACGCGATGTACTCGGACCGGTCGGCACCGCCGTCGCCGATGCCCGCGCTCATCACATCGCCGAAGATGTAGACGAAGAGCAGCAGCAGCATGACCGGGGTGAGCAGCAGGTTCAGCGTCATGGACGGGTAGCGCCGTGCGTGCAGCAGGTTGCGGCGCAGCATCGTGGACGAGTCGCGTACGGCGAGGGAGAGGGAGCTCATCGGACGTCCTCCTTGGGCTGGTTGGGGACGTCGGTTCCGCCGGTCAGGGCGAAGAAGACGTCGTCGAGGTCGGGGGTGTGCACGGTCAGCTCGTCGGCCTCGATGCCGGCGGAGTCCAGCCAGTCGAGGATGGAACGCAGCTCGCGCTGACTGCCGTCGCTGGGGATCTGCAACGACAGCGCCTCGTCGTCCCGGGAGGCCTCGCGCAGCGCGGAGGCGGCCGACTGGTACGCGGCCGGGTCGGAGAACCGCAGCCGCAC